>CAZFLF010000086.1:0-12098 GCA_964519825.1 uncultured Pirellulaceae bacterium
CGCGAAACGCTGGATTATGTCCTCCGCGACATGACGGATCCCGCCGGCCCCTTTTGCAGTACCGAAGATGCCGACAGCGAAGGGGAGGAAGGCAAGTTTTACGTCTGGACGCCGGAGGAAGTTATCGCCGCGCTAGGACGCGAAGCGGGTGAGCGGTTTTGCTATGTGTATGACGTGACTTCGGCTGGCAACTTCGAAGGGAAAAACATTCTTAACTTGCCCAAGACCATCGCCCAATGCGCTTCACTGCGGGGTTGGAACCTCCAGGAGTTCGAACAAGAATTGGCGGACTCACGGCGAAAGTTGCTGGCCGTGCGTAATCAGCGCATTCATCCCGGCAAGGACGACAAGGTGTTGGTCAGTTGGAACGCGCTCATGATTGATTCACTAGCCCGATTTGGCGGGGCGTTCGCCGAATCGAGCTACATTGCTGCAGCCTCTAAAGCGGCCTCCTTCATTTTGTCGGAAATGCGCCAAAATGACGGTCGGCTGTGGCATTCGTGGCGGAATGGACAAGCTAAATTTGCTGCCTATCTCGACGACTACACTTTTTTCATTCAGGCGCTAATTTCGTTGTACGAAGCGACGTTTGATGAACGATGGATCGACGAAGCCGTCGGTTTGGCAGACATCGTCCTGCGACACTTCGCCGATCCTGCACAAGATGGATTCTTTTTCACGGCCGATGATCATGAACAACTGATCGCTCGAAACAAGGACTATTACGACAGCAGTGTACCGAGCGGTAACGCCATGGCTGCGACCGCGCTGCTCCGATTGGGCGCGCTGACGGGCCGCGAAGACTTTCGCGATGCAGCGCAAGAGACATTGCGCGGGGCGGCTGGAATCTTACAACGAGCCTCGACGGCCGCTGGCCAGATGCTTATCGCGCTCGACCTGTACCTTGGCCCCACAACCGAGATTGTTCTGGTCGGCGATCCTGACGAACCAGACACCGTCGACGTGCTGGCCAACCTCCGTCGGCGGTTTCTGCCCAATTGCGTGGTGGCTTTGCGGCGACCTGGTTTAGTCAACACGGGTTCAAAGAATTTGACACCGATTTTCGCTGGTAAATCTGCCGCCCAGCAGTCAACCGCGTTCATCTGCCAACGGTTCGCTTGCCAAGCACCGCTGATCGGCAAGCCAGCCATTCTCGAGGGCCTTGGCGAACTGTCTGTTCGATGAAGGGAGTCTACTGAAACCGATTCCAAACCCGATGGGCCGCGAACCATACAATTGCTAACACCAGTGGGATTCGCAGGGAAGTCAGCGAAAACCCCATCGTGTAGAACTCGGTGAACAGCATCGCGATCGCCATACTCGCGAGCAGCCACAGTCCCCATTTACGCCAATTCCACATCGCGATCAGCGCGACGACGCTGGCCAGTTCAAACGTGAGATACAGATTCCACAACCAAGGTGTAAAGAGCGGATAGTGAAGTCGATAGTCGTCGGTATGCGAATTGGCGTACCAGAATCCCGTTAGACAGGCGACCCCCACGCTTACCAATACGAGGCGCAAACACACAGTCCCAAACGGTGCGGCGGGGTTCGCTTCGACTTGTATCGCAGTGGACATCGTAAGGGACTCCGAAATGGATTGGCAACACGGACCGACGACCGGCATTCTATGGCAGGACGTCTGAATGCGCAAGACGAGATGAAGTGGTCGCGTCTCTCCGAAACGCGGACCCGGGCGCCACACAAGTGTCTCATCAAGCAGTTGCCTGAGAACGAGAACTGTCTCACCCACGACCGTGCCCGCTATCGCTGGCGGCTGCCTGTCCAGCCAACCAACCGGTACTGAACGCAGCCTGGAAGTTGTATCCTCCGATGGGGCCGTCGAGGTCCAGTACTTCGCCGGCAAAATACAGATTCGGCACCAGCCTGCTTTGCATCGTCCGCGAATCGATTTCGTCCAGGCTCACCCCGCCTGCCGTTACCTCCGCCTTTTCAAACCCCAGTGTCCCGTTGACGAGAATGCTCTGGTGTTTAATGGCATTAACGAGTTGCTGACGATCGGATTTGCTCAACTCCGCGCCGCGCAAATCGGCGCGCAATCCCGCGCGTTGAACCAGCGTCTCAGCCAACCGATGCGGCAGCCACAAACCGATAATATTTGCGAGTTCACGTCTGCCTCCGGTGGAACACTCACGCTGAATCACAGATGCGAGCTGCTCATCCGTCGTGGCTGGCAAAAAGTCGCACAGGAGTTTCAACGCCTTGGGGTTGGCATGACCACTGATGGCCCGACTGACATCCAGCGGCGCTGGCCCCGACAATCCGAAGTGAGCAAACAGAAACGACCCGCGACGTCGCGCGTGGACCGCCGAATTGCCTGCAGCTTCGCCTGCCGAGGCGTCCACGACCTGCACTTCCACGTCCGGCAACGTGATGCCACGTAGCGCCCCAATCCAGCTTTCAGAGCTGGCCACGGGAGTAAGTGCCGGGCGAGGCGGAATGATCGTATGGCCGAGCGCTTTGGCCCACCCATAACCGTCGCCGGTTGTACCGCAGCCCGGATACGATTTCCCCCCCGTCGTCACGATGACCCGGTCCGCCAGCAGTAAGCTATGGCCGGTATAAAGCTGAAATCCCAGCGGCACTGGTTCAAGGCTGGTGAGCCGGTCGTCCAATGCGAGTGTCGCACCACTACGTCGCAATCGTTGGAGCAGTCCAGCGAGAACATCGGTGGCTTTGTTGCTGACCGGAAAGATTTTGCCGGTATCTTCGATTTTGGTCGCCACTCCCTCGGCCTCAATCAGAGCTACGAGTTCGCGCGGACCAAGGGCTGCGAGTGCCGAATGCAAGAATCGGCCTGGCTTGCCAAAGGCTTCAATGATTCCCCGGCGGTCCGTATCATGAGTGAGGTTACAGCGTGTCCCCCCGGACATCAGGATTTTCACGCCGGGTTTGCGATTCTTCTCCAGAAGCAGAGTGCGTCGCCCACATTCCGCCGCTCGAGCAGCCGCCAGCAATCCCGCCGCTCCCGCCCCAATGACGACTACATCCCAATGCATGGCGCACCGATCACGCGGCAAGACGGACTGTCAAAACACTCTTACGCTTTTTGGGGATCGACTTGGCGCCGGTGGCATTATTTCGGAAATGGCACGTCGAGCAAGTCGCCGTTCGGCTTGAAGCCTTGACCATCGATGTCGACATAGATCGGATTCGACACCGCCACCGGTGGAAGTTTGCCGTAATTTGGTCCCATCACCCGTCCGAGCTGGAGTCCCTCGCCAATCGTCGCAACGATGACATGCGCGTCGGCCTTCAATTCCAGCGGCAAGACTATGTCGAATTTGATCACTCCAGCCTGAAATTTTTCGGGCGTCTCGCGTCGGGTGAAGTTCAGCGACTTCTCCGGCCGTCCGTTCAGAAAGACCTGGACGCGATTCACATCCAGCCAATTCGGGCATTGCACCTTAACGCGTAGTTCAGCCTTGCCTCCCATCGCGATCACATCATCACCAGGGATTCCCGCCGGCCGCTTCGATTCCTGCTGGGCCTTCAACGAGATTTCCATGAACGGACCGGTGGTCATCACCACATGACCTTGTTCCGCGTGTTGCACCATGTCGAGCGTTTGGACTTTGGCGGGATCGTCGGTGGAGCTCTTCAAGTAGTTGCGCAGCCAACCGGAGTCGTGATACGCATAGTGGGCGTCCGTGTTGACGACCCCTGGAATCCGGTAGCCCAAATTCAACAATTGCATCCAATGGAAGATCGGGTTTCGCGTCAGCTTGCCATTATCTCCGCGGGTCGGTGGCGCAAAAATCCCTTCCGGCGGATGAACCTCGATGACATCCATGAAGCCGAGCATTTTCTCGAAGCCGCCGTCGAATTTTCCATCTTCGTCCTTATCCGACAGAACTTGGACCAGATTCGGATGATTTTCCTGCACCAGTTTGTCGCTATCGCCGTCCCACATTGCGAGTCGTTCGATTTGGACCACGGGGTTCTCGGCGATTTGCGGCCCACCTCCGTCCTGAGTGCGTGGTTTATGGATCAACGGAAATGCGTTCTGGTGATTCACCGGCAAGAGGGCTCCGGTCAATTCCATGCCGGAACAGGTAGCCATCAAGTTCTCGACTCCCAATCGCTTCAGCAACGGCACATACGAGTCGATGCGATTGTGTTCAGTACAGGGACAGAACTCGACGTGCTCGCACAACAGATTCTGGACCCGGCCGAGCTGGCTTGAGGTGTTGTCGCCGGACGGCGTCGAATGGCTATGAAAATCGGCGCTGATCCAGCCCGTCGTGTCGACAACCCGCTTGAGTCGCGCCACGAGGTTGGCAGGCTTTCCCGGTTCGACGACGATTTCTTCAAACACCGCATCATATTCCGGGCCATAGCTGACGACGACCTCATAGCTGCCGGGCCGAATCTCCTGGCGGAACTTGCCGTCGTGACTGTAGTACAGGTTTTTCACCGCCGTGTCGGCCGAATCGGGACCGAAATCGGGTGACGGCGTGCCATTTTTTCCGTGAAATGCCACCTTACAGGGAATTGGCCCCCCCTGCTCATCGGTAATTGCACCGACAACGTAGCCGCAGGCCTTCAATTTCAGTCTCACGGAGATAGAAGCTGTCGTAATCGGAATTTCGAGGACCTTTGTCGAATCGCGCCCGATCGCTTCGGCCCTGAATCCGAATTTCTTCGGGGGAATCGTCAGCGAGAGAGATCCTTCCGCCGACGTTCGCGCTGAACCGTAGGGTTGCCCATCCAAAGACAGTGAAACCATTGCGTTCGCCACGGGACCGTTCGGGTCCTCGACGGTAACGAGCAATGAAGTCTGCTCGACGTTCGTGAGGCGATTAGCGATCGCGCGAACCTCCATCAAGCTCGCGCCGGGAAAGATTTTCCGGGAGACCGTGTATGTCTCACCGGGTTTCACAGTCACCGTGGCATTCCCCTTATCGTCAAGCATCTGCAAGACGTTGTTGCGCTGGCCCGTCGGCTTCAGCGTCCGCCCCTGGACAATCACACCGTAGCACTGTTGGAACCACGGATCATTCGCCCAAAACAGTCCGACTGACTGGTCGCCACCAAACTCAAAGGTACGGTCGGCGCGGATCAGATCGCTGAGATCCTGGGTGACGTCCTCCGATTTCGGATTGCGCAGCAACGAATCAACCAAGAGCCAATCCGAACCGTCCTCCAGGACATACCGAACTGTCACTTCCAATCCCGACGCTGACGTAGTCGACGTCGACCACTCGACTCGTTTCGCTGTCACACGCAGGTCCGGCGTCACCCAAACTTTCTCCGTGCCACTTCGGACTTCCACTTTCTCTGGCGATGTGAATTGAAGAGGCATTCCATTCGCGTAGTAGCAGCTCAACTGATCGTTGGAATTTTTCCGTTTGGTCAAGTCGATAATCAATCCACCCACGCTTTTGACAGTCATGTTCGCATTGCGAGTCGGCAGTGGCTCGGCGATAACCGCCACGATCCGATCATTGCGGAGCACGTAATCACCATAGATGCAATCGACTTCCTTGCCGCGAGGCGCGAATTCGTCCCACGTGATCGGGGTCAAACGCACGATTTCGGCAGCCCTCGCCTGCGATAGACTTAGCGACAAAACACCCACGCAAAACGCGATAACGGGTCTCATGGAATTGATTCCTAATAGATGTGGCCGCGACTCTCCGAGACGCGCGGCCCATGAAGTAAGCGAGCGACGGGGTCAGTAGTATTGACTAACACTTCGCAGGAATCAACGAGTTGGCAGCGACTGTGTGGCTGGGACAGAGCGCAGCGATGCCCCAGGATTGTGTGAGTCTGGGGCTTCGCGAGCTCAGCCACCAGCCATCCATTTTTCAAGCAATATCCCTACTGATCATCCAGTACAGCATCCCAGCGGCGATAGAAGTCATCGCGGCTGAATCGCGTCACGATGTGGCGGGCCTCCGCAGCTATCCGTTTGCGGTACGGCTCATTGGTTATCAATTCCCCAATGGCCTCCGCAAGTTCAGACACGTCGCCGGGTGGAACGAGCAATCCATCGATTCCGTGTCGGATGATTTCGCGAGGACCGCTGTCGCAATCAAAGCTGACGCAGGCCAGGCCGCTTGCCATCGCCTCCAAGAGTGCGTTGGGAAAGCCCTCATACCGAGATGGAAGCACAAAAAGTTGGGCTGATTGCAACAGCGCCTCGACGTCTTGAACCCAGCCCGGTAGGTGGACTCGGTTGGTGAGTTGAAGCTCGTTGACTAATTGCTCCAGATGTGCGCGTGCGTTCCCCTCGCCAAAAATCGACAGCTGCCATTCGGGATACCGCGACGCAATTCGGCCAAAGGCTTCGATCAGCAGATGAAATCCTTTCTCTTCTGACAGACGGCCGAGAGCAATGATCGAACGAGGGAGTTCCGCGGCGCGCGTTGTCGGTACCGCCGCCGTCCAACGTGGCGCGGCATTCGGTACGACCACAATGGGACATTTCCAGCCGTGCGACTCCGCCCAGCTGCGCACGGATGCGGTTTGCACGACGATCGCACTAGCCTTGCCGTAGGTTCGTTTCCGCAGTTGTCTCCACGCTCGTCCAATCTTGTGATGCCGTGGATCCGTGCGTTCGCACACAATGGTTCGCAGCCCAGTGCCACGACACGCGAGCAACGTCGTGACGTTCGTAATGTCCGTAAAGCTGACGACGGAACTAGCTGTCGTCTCCAACAGTGCACGGCGCAGATTGTTGACACGGAGGAGATTATTACGGATCGCGCTCCACCACGATCGCGACTCGTGCATCAAATCCAGTCCGATGCGGTGTACGTCGTTGGACACGGGATAGCGCGAGCGATCGCTGCGATCAATCGTAATCAAACTGACTTCGCGCGACTGCTCGCTCCAGTGGTTCGCAAGATCGATGGCCACTCGTTCGGCGCCGCCACCGATCAACGAGGGCAGCACGACGGCGACTTTGCTCTGTCGCATGCTCCGCTCCCCTACCGAGACTTGGCCAAAACACACCGCAGGCCTAACGCATCGTCACGCGCTTCTGGGGAGAACGGCTGGCGATAAGAGCTAGTAAGTTTTTCCGCCGGATCCTTCCAACTGCCTCCACGGGCGACGCCACGTTTTTCTTCCGCAACCGCCACCCACTCGGAGCCGTCAGTTGGGGCCCCTCGATAGTCCGAATGCCAAGCGTCCAGGCACCACTCCGAGAGATACCCGTGAACGTCATACAGCCCCCACGGATTCGGCTGCTTGGCGCCGACCGCTGGATCGTTGCCGGCGGCGTTCTCCTTGGACCAGGCGTACTTGCCGAGTTCTGTTCGATCGTCGCCAAATGAGTACACGGTCTGCGTGCCGCCGCGGGCCACATATTCCCATTCGGCCTCGGTAGGGAGCCGAATCAGTTCGTCAGGCGAGATCAACTTCGCCGCGCGCATCAAGTCTGTGGCTCGGCGACAGAAGTCCTGGGCCTCAGCGAATGAGAGCATCTCCACGGAATTGCGCGGTCCTTGCCAGCGTGATGGATTCGCCCCCATCACCGCAGTCCAGAGGTTTTGGGGCACTTCATATTTTGCAACGGAGAACGTATAGCCAAGTGTCACGGCACGCTCGGGCTGTTCGGCCTGGCTCCCCCCCGCGCGTCCCATGCGAAAGCTCTTCGGGTATGGTCCGACTCCGGGCGTGATGGAGACGAATTCAGTGCGAAATGTCTGGAGCAACTCCAATTGTTCCGGCGAGGGATCAGCTACCAATGAACAGGCTAGGAAAAAGGCAAGCGTCATGGTGATGAGTTATGGCTTGGGTATGTCGGAACCAGAAAACACACGAATTTCGATCTTATGGTGGCCCCAACTGTTCGCCTAGCGCTGGGAGTCCAAAATGAAACCAGCCGCGGTCTGAATCGAGTCGCACGACTCCACTCAAACCGCGGCCGGAAAGATCTCGAACATTAGAGAGCGAGGTGCGTCCCCGGAATGGGGGCCGGACGACGCACGATCAATGACTGAATGTTTAGCGTTGACGGAGACGCTTGTTGATGTCCGTCTCGAGGACGCCAAATACGGACTCGTGACGCTGCACGGACATGTTCAACGCGCCCAGCAAACGCTTGGCGGTGTAGTAGTTGATGATAATCCGCTGCGTGACATGGATCGGATCCTTCGGAATTCCGACCGGCTGCGGGTTCAGGCCGAAATCGATAATCAATTCTTCCGGCGAGCCCGTGACGCGGCAGAAGTTCGCGTACAGGGCCATCACGTGCGAATCATCGACGTTGATCTGCATCTGCTGTTGCGGTTGTTGCGCCGGTGCTGCGGCCGGCATCTCGGCCTTCGGTGCCCCCTCGGCTTCGATCTTTTCATTCTTTTCAACTTCAGCGGTACCCTTTGCCATAGTTCGTTTCTCCCTTAACTGGAAATCTCTCAAAAAACTTTACCGGTGGCTTACTCAAGCTCACCACGAAAAACATTGTCAATTCTCAGAACCGCGGTCCCGCGACCATCGGTCCGTACGAATCGCATAACTCCGTGATCTCACGTCTGTCACAGTGCTCTACCAATCGAAATGGAACGTGCGGGCGATGTAGCGGTACGTGCGTTCGTACAACGACTGCCAGCCCGTGTAGATTTTGGCTTTGCCCGTCAATCCCACTCGCAACAGTTCTTGCTGGTCATCCAGTGGCACGCTCGCTTGATACGACGTGCTGATGGTCTTGAGTGTTCCGGTTTTTTTGTCGGTTTTTGTTTCCAGCACACCGCCTCCCTGAGTCGACAAGCTCGCTGGAGTGGCTTCCATCGGCGCGGATGCCAGCTTGTCAATCGCACCATCGATAGACTTCCACCGGTAGGCATCGAGCTTGATTTTTACAGGCGGAAGTGTGTTGTTTTTGTTCACAAATCCGTGCACGAGATTGACGTCGGCCTGGTCGATGACGAGCACGGCTTCATAGTTGGTCGATTTGCCGATCTGGCAGAATTGGTCCGCACCACTGAGCAAGGCGCCAGTGTTTTTGTTATCAAACGGCGATCCCGACCATTGCGGCAGCCGGCCGTCTCCGGAATCTCGATAGGGGCGCCGCGGTGCGGGAAACACATAACCGTCCATCGGAGCGATGATCGTCAGTCGCCCCAGATCGCGTTGCTTTTCCCGCAATTGTTCCGTGGTTGTCGCGAGCATTTCCTGCACCGCCTGGATCTGCAGACTGGCTCGGTCGTCGCTGAATCGTTGCCGCTCCAAACCGGACAGTTCGGTTTCGAGCCGCGACTGCTCGCCTTCCAGCTTGAGCACTTCCAACTGAAGATCGATATTGTCCAGCTTCGCGAGCACTTCGCCAGCCTTTACCGCGCTTCCGGGTTGCACCGCGACCTCCGTGATTTTGCCAGGTACGCCGGCGAACACGGGCGTTGCGCCGCGCGGTTGCACCTCCAACTGGCATTGGATATGGAACGGGAGCGGCAGGAAGAGAAACGCCAAGAGGACCGCCACTACAACTGCCGCCGAAGCGACCAACCGAGGCTTCTTCACTTTGTGCATCCTCCCGGGTGTATAAAGAAACTTGGCCATTTGCCAAATTGGCTGCACGATCAAACCGAACAGGCCGGCTGCAGCAATTGCCTGGCCAAGGATCTTCAGCCCATACGGTTCCAACACTTTATTTAGGAAGAATAAGATCGAAAATGTGACCACCCAGCGATAAATTACGGCCGCGATCGTATAGATCGCAAACAGTAATTTGCGCCGTTGGGGTAAGAATGGATTCTCCTGCTGCTCGATGCCGAGGCACGTTCCAAGCACGAATCGCTTGAGGATCTCTGTGGCTTTTTGCCGCAGATTCGGAATCTCGGCCAGGTCCATCAAAATGTAGTAACCGTCGAAGCGGAGCAACGGATTTCCGTTGAAGACCACCGTACTGACCGAGCAGATGAACATTACGCTCAGGGCCAAATGATTCAACAATCCCGGCTCACTAAACCACCATAGATACGTGGCGATCGACGCCAGGAAAATCTCCACATACATTCCCGCCGCGCCGATGAATGCCCGCTGCCATTTGTTCGGCAACATCCATGAATCAGATACGTTGCAATACAGGCACGGGGTAAATACTAGGAACATGACCCCAATCTCGTGGCATTCGCCGCCGTAATGCCGGCACGACAACCCGTGGCCGAATTCGTGCAGGACTTTGACGATTGCCATCGTCGCGCCCAGATAGATCCAATTCGCCGGACCGAAGAATTCGTGGAACGTGGGCAACCGCGCCTGAAACACATCGAACTCAGCCGCGACAAGAGTCAGGGCACTCAGGCCGAAAACCAGCACCATCACCATCGCAGCTGGTCGGAAGAACCAGGCCACGAACGGATAGATTACGTCGAATATCCACTTCGGATCGATTCCGCGGAAACGGAGCGCGAAGATGTTCGTCAAGCGACCCATCCACTCGCGTTTCTTCTTCTCATCGCGCCGACGTTTTAGTTGTCGGCCCTGACCGGGCGAATCCGAAATCAGCAGGCCGCTGCGATGCAGCATGCCAATGAACTGCTGCAGGTCCTGGAAGGTGATTTTCTGCGGAGTGTATTCGTCCTCGAATTTCTCCTTGATGTCTTCCAGACTCGAATGTCCATCCAACATGCACAGAATCGCGTACTCTTCCTCGTGAAAGCGGAAGTAGCTGAGGCCCACCGGCTCCTTCACCACCCAATACGTCTTGCCGTGATACCGGTGTAACCGCGCGGACAGGTCGGGCCGCATGCGCAACGTCAACTTGCGTGACGTGCTACTTACCAGACTTTCCGCTAAGGTGGCCATGATGACTGAGATGCGAGGTCAAAGTTTGGGAGGCAGTGCCCGGTGGCAGAACCGCGAAGCTATGGTTTGAGAAGCTATGGTTTGAGAAGCGATTGTTGGACAAGCTATTGCTTGACTGACGGCAACCGATTGGCAGCAACCTTGGCGGCTTGGGAGTTCAATTTGATCGTCATTTCCACGGTTGTGCCGGGACGCAGGATCCAGTGCCCGTTGTGCTGGCGGTTTTCCACCTCGCACCAGACGCGGTATTCGCCACTGGCTTCGACGATCGGGCTGACGTAGCTAATCGCAGCGGAAAACCGTTCGACTCGGTCGTGAGGTAAGTGAGCGGTAACCTCAACCGACTTGCCAAAAATCTCGTCCGGAGTGTACTTGTCTGCGTCGACGAATCCTTCAACTCGCAATTTGTCCATGTACACAATTCGCATGATTGGGTCACCGGGACTGACCCATTCGCCGGGACGGCGGTACATCTGGACGATGATGCCGTCAAGCGGTGATTCAATGCGGTGGTGCTTGACGGTGATGCTCGCCACGTCGAGTTGTGCTTGTTTGGCTTCAATCGTGAGCCCCGCAGTTTCAGCTTCCTTTTCGGCCACCACGTGTTCGGACTCGGCCCGGGTGACAGTGAGTTGCTGCCGCCGAAATTCTTGATCCGAAACACCGGACTTGGCCTGAATGCGAATCGCTTCGGAAGCCTTGACTTCCTGTTTGGCGACGTTCGTGGTCGCCTCGGCTGCCGTGATACTAGCGTCGGCCTTGGCCTTTCCAGCAATGGACACACGATGTTCACTTTCCGCTGCGCGCTGCCTCGCCTTCGCGTCTTCGTCGTCCAGGAGTCCGAGTAACATCCCTTTCGTGACCGACAGTCCTTCTTGAACGATCGTACCGTCCTCCAGCACCATTTCCTTGATCACCCCAGCCTGCTGCGCGGGGATTTGATTGTGACGAATGAGCGACACCATCGATTTGGTGATCCTCAATTCATTCGGCGTTGGTCGTTGGTCGCTGGACGTCTGTCCCGCGAGCAGTGCCGCGATGGCGAAAAGGTTGTACGACAACGTCATGGCTGGAAACTCCTTGCGGACGAATTGAAATGAAACGGATCGCGATCAGTCCGGCGATTAAAAGAACACGTTGGCTTGCACCCATTCGAGCGCTTCATGAAACCAGCAGTATCCGATCGCCCGGCGACCACACAGGACTTTGCCAGTCACCGCGGATCCTGGCCGTTTGTTGCTAATGTCTTGTTCCAAAATGTCGACCAGAATGCGAACCGTGTGTCCCTCTTCGTCATGCATCTGAGTGATGTGTTCGACATG
>CAZFLF010000087.1:0-12006 GCA_964519825.1 uncultured Pirellulaceae bacterium
TGGCGGCAGGGTTCACCTACCTGGTCGACGACGCGATCCTGACGACGGCGCTCAAGGACATGCAGGCAGCGGGACGGATCTGCTGGAACGAGCGCGGAGTGTCACTGGCTGGGCACGGACCAAAGCTCTCGGCGAATGAACAGAAGTTACTGTTGCAATTAATTGACCTGTTCCGCAACGCGGGCCTGCAGCCACCATCAATCAAAGAGTGCCAGCAGCAAGCGGTTAAGCACCAGGCCGCAGTTCCGCAGTTGCTGTCACTCGCAGTGGCTAATGGCGAACTGGTTGAAGTCGGACCGGACTTTTACCTGCATGTGGAGGTGGAACGACAGTCGCGCGTTCGACTCGCCGCCAGCCTGGCAGCCGGTCCTGGGTTGACGGTCGGCGAGATTCGGGGAATCCTGAACACCAGCCGCAAGTACGCTGTGCCCTATTGCGAGTACCTGGATCGAGTCGGCTTCACGGAACGTCGCGGCGATTTGCGAGTTTTGGCTAAGTAAACATGGTTCCAGTTTTGTGAAACGGACATCACAGGATGCGAGTTGAAGAACGAACAAGAACGCTAATCTTCGCTGATCTACACTGAATCCGCTCCGTTATAATTAGCGGTAATCAGTGTTCCTGACTCTTTTCCCACAAATTGTGCTCGTTGCCTTTTCCTGCGGACAACATCATGCAAAATCCATTACGCAATATTCCGTCGGTTACTGAATTACTCGACAGTCCGCCCTTACGCTCGCTGGTCGACAAGGCGAGCCGGAACGTTGTCGTGTCTGGGGTGAGAACGTTTCTCGACAACCTGCGGGCCGACGTACAGACTGCGGCCGCCGATATCAGGTTCCCCACTGCCGCGGAGCTGGCCGAGAAGATCGCCGAATGGATTCAGCACGATGGACGCCCGGCGTTGCGACCGGTGATTAATGCCACGGGGATTCTCCTGCACACGGGGCTTGGCCGCGCGCCACTCGCGCGCGAAGCGGTGCAGGCGATCACCGAAATCGCATCTGGATATGCCAACGTGGAAGTCGATTTGGAAACTGGCGAACGGTCGCAACGGGTGGCAGCGGTCCGGAAACTGCTCGTGCAATTGACGGGCGCCGAGGAAGCAGCGGTCGTGAATAATAACGCCGCGGCCACGTTAATCACCCTGACAGCCTTGGCGAAGGACCGCGAAGTCATTGTCTCGCGTGGACAATTGATCGAAATCGGTGGCAGTTTTCGCTTGCCGGATGTCATGTCGGCCAGCGGCGCCAGGTTGCGGGAGGTCGGAACCACCAACAAGACGCGAATCGGCGACTATGCGGCGGCTGTCGGTGAGCCGACAGCGGCTCTACTACGCGCTCATACTAGCAATTTCCGCATCGTGGGTTTCACGGAAGAAGCGTCGCTCGCGGAACTCGTCGTGCTCGGTCGCCAACACCGCTTGCCGGTTATCGACGACATCGGTTCTGGAGCGCTGCTCGACTTCACGAAATACGGTGTCACTGGTGAGCCCGTCGCGGCCCACAGCATTCAAGCGGGTGCGGACATCGTGCTGTTTAGCGGCGACAAACTCCTGGGTGGTCCGCAAGTCGGCATCATTCTGGGGCGCAAGCCACTCGTGGATCGAATCACAAGCCATCCGCTGATGCGAGCTTTGCGTGTGGACAAAATGACGCTGGCCGCGCTGGCTGCGACCTTGCGATTGTATTGCGATTCCGACATCGCGGAGCGCGCCGTCCCGCTGTTGTCACTCCTCTCTACAACGGTGGAGAACTTGCGCAATCGCGCCGAGCGTCTTGCACCTCAGATCGCGGCGACACCGGCGGTCGCACACGCTGAAGCGATGTCGGCCGTCACGTTCCTGGGGGGCGGATCGGTCCCTGCTCAGGAAATCCCAACGTGGTGTGTCGCGATCACCCCCAAGGATCTCGCAGTCGACCAGCTAGCAAAGTCGTTGCGAGGTGGTGAACCTGCCGTAATGGGCCGTGTGCAACAGGACCGACTACTTCTCGATCTCCGCAGCGTCTTTCCCCACCAAGACGCACAACTGGTCGCCGCTCTCTCGGCTGTTGGCCCACAAGCGAAACCGGAACCCGCACCGTAACTGCCTCGTCGTGGCGTCCCGGAAAGCCCGTCCTGGCCTGGGCTAGGGTTCTGGGCGGATGGAGGTAGTTGTTAGACACCACCCAATTGACGGGTTCTCAGTGCCGCCTTCAAGGGAGACAATGCTCCCCACGGTTTTTTTCACGCTCAAGACGGGCGAAACTTAGTGTTTAGCCCTGGATTCTTTGGCCATGGCACAACGCATAGGGCGAATTGCCGCGATTCTATTGATCGTCATGACGATCGGATTGCCTATTCGTGCCGCTGGACAAGAGCCGTTACATGCCGCGGAGTTTAATCCATGGACCAAATTCGGGGTCGGATCTTGGAAAAAGGTGCGGGCCTACACCGAGTCCCTGAACGACACGGGTAAGGTTGAAACCACGAGCGTCAAGGATACGAAGACGACCTTGGTGGAGGTAACAGATACCTTTTTCGCCCTCAAGGTCGAAACGACCGTCGAAGTGGCCGGCAAAAAATTCGTGGCGGAACCGTATTATCTCAAGCAAGGCTATAACGGTGAAACCAACGGCCAAACGGTCGAGATCAAGAAGGTCGGCCAAGAAGAAATCGTGATCGATGGCCGGAAGTACTTGACCGAAATCCGCCAGGTTGTGATCAACGGGGACGAGTTAAAGCGAGTCAGTACGGTCCACATTAATGAGCTGATTCCGCCCCATGTCTTGCGTCGGGAAACCACAGCCACCGACGTGGCCGGCAACATGAAGAACTACGAGTCGCTGGTCGAAGTCGTCGCGGTGGACATGCCTTACCGCGTGCTCACGGAGTCCAAAACCGTCTCCCACGTCAAGACAACTCACCGCCAGGTCAACGGCACATCGACCGTAGTCATGGAAACCCATTGCGCGAATGTCCCCGGCAGTGTGGTGGCACATTCATCAAAAGAAATCAACGCCGCCGGCCGAATTGTCAGCCGCGAAACGCTGGAACTGACGGAGTACCAGGTCGAGTTGATCACGTCCGAGCCGACATCTGCCTCGCCCAATGGCCGTCGCCGGATTTTTAGTCGCGCAGCTCGAACGCGCACGGGCGGATAGCTTCGCAACCGCCGCACGGACCGCCGCCAGCGTGTTTTCTGGATATCGAGTGCTGAAACCGCGATGTGCAATCACGAGAGGTCGGTCAGCCATGCGCGATTCCTTTGCCATTCCGTGAGGTACTGCTGCAAGTGGTCGTGCCGCGCTGGTTCCGTCCAGCCAAGTTCCAACGACATAATTTGGCTGACGCGCTGAGCAACTGATTCGCCCCCGCACGGGCTCAGGGCGAGTCGTGTGCGCCGCCGCATGACGTCGCTGACCGTGATCGCCAGTTCGTTGCGGCAGGCGTGTTCCAAGTCACTCTGCCAAACCGACGGGGAGTTACAAATCTGCGCGCCCGAAGGATTTGGACGGCGATCGGGGAGCGGAGTTGTGGCGGTTACACAGCGGGCCGGGCGCCGATTCAGCACTCGATACACCGCGTCGACCACCTGCTGGCTGATGGCTCGAAAAGTGGTGTACTTGCCTCCCGCGATCGTCAGCAGATTCGCGCCAAGCCGGATCAAGCGATGTTCGCGAGGGCGATCAGACGGCGCGGAACCGCTGGCTCGCAGGAGCGGCCGCACGCCGGCGAAACTGGTAATGATGTCTGCGGCCGTTAGTTCACATCGCGGCATCACTTCGTGCAGTCGATCCAACAGATAGTGCACGTCCGCTCGATCGGCATAAGCCGCCGATGGATCGGCCGCAAAATTGGTGTCGGTAGAACCCAACAGCGTCTGCTCGCCATAAGGCAACAGGAACACCAAGCGGTTGTCATGCCGCGATTGAAAATAAATGCCGTGCTGCCGGAGTAGTCGTGGCAACACCAGGTGCACCCCCTTGGTTGGACTGAGCGCCACGCGCTGATTGTTCAATGCGGACAGCCCGGCGATGTGTTCCACCCACGGGCCGGCGGCATTGACGAATGCGCGTGCCCGGATCAACAGAGATTGGTGACCGATGACATCCCGCACGATCAAGCGATTGACTCTCGAGTGTTCGGTTTCGATTCCTGTCACTTCGCAATAGTTTGCAGCAGCCGCTCCTCGATGCATGGCGTCGAGAATCGTTTCCAGACACAGCCGGGCATCGTCCATTTGGCAGTCACGAAAGGAGACCGCCCCGCGCAGGCCAGTGAGTTCCAGCGTCGGTTCCGCGGCCACGGCCTCGTCCGCGGAAAGAGCTCGGTGTCGCGATTCGCTCTTCCATCCTGCCAGCAAATCGTAGAGCGTCATTCCCGCGCGTATTTTCCACAACGGCCGCGGATCACCTTTGTAGACCGGCAGCAAGAACGGCAGCGGACGGACGAGGTGTGGCGCCAGGCGGAGCAGAGTGGCGCGCTCGCGACATGCTTCCGCGACCAGACCGAACTGCCAGTGCTCCAAATAGCGAAAGCCGCCGTGAATCAGCTTCGTGGAGCGACTGGATGTGCCGCTGCCGAAGTCAGCCCGTTCGACCAACGCGACGCGAAGCCCGCGCAGTACCGCGTCGCGCGCGATTCCCGCACCCAGGATTCCGCCGCCGATCACGGCGAGATCCCACGTTTCATCGGACAGCTGCGACAGATCCCGACGCACGCATCGCTCCTACTCTTCCAGCGGTTCGACCATGCGGCGGATTTGCAGCAATTGGAATTTGCCCGAGGTCGGAGCATTCAGCGGCTGGCCGCAGTCATCGCGCAATTCCGCATCAAATCCACGCTCCCAGACCAGTTCAATGAATGCGGGCACATGATACCGTCCGGGATCGCCAATCCACACGGCTCCTTCCGGTCGCAACATCGTGTCGAGAACGTTCACCAGTGGGGCGTGGTTGTTTTTGTCGTACAGAATATCCGATCCAAGAATGACGTCGAATTGTTCGTTCCGTGGCTGCTGCCAGTCGAAGACCAGTCCGCGGGCCGAGTCATACCCGTTCCGTTTCGCGTTTGCCAGAGCCAGTTCGACAGCAATCGGCACGTAATCGCTAAACGTCACGTCGCAGCCGGCTGCCAGCGCGGCTAAGCCGACCACTCCGATGCCGCATCCCAATTCCAATACCGTGGCTCCGGTGCGCCAAGTGGCTCGCGACACTAAGGCGCCCATCGTCAACGCGGGGGACCAGAGCTTTGCCCAGTACACGTCTGGCTCGCTTGCGGTCGGGAGAGCAGATTCCAACTGATTCAGAAACTCGTCCGCGTCGGCAGGGAGCAGGATGCTCCACGTGCGACCGGCGCAGGAAACCCGCTGTTCGGTCCAACCCCCGGGGATCTCGCGTCGCTGCAGTGAGTTGACAAACGCAATTGGCATGAACCGTCCAGCAAATCAGACAGGAAGGGAACTGTTCCGCTCTACGGCGAGCAAGGTTTCAACGATGCGACGGATGGCGGCCTGGTCTTCGGCGCTAAGTTGGCGCTGCGGCGGGCGGCATGGCCCGAAATCGACACCGCGCAGGCTGACTGCATACTTGAGCGCGGAAATATTGAACGAATCGGCGTCCTTGGCGCGAAAGTCTTCCAGCGGACGCAAGACCGCCAATAGCCGAAAGGCCTCGTCAAATTGCCGCGCGGCCAACGAGCGGTGTAGCGCGAGGGTCGTGCGGGGAGCTACGCAGCCCGAGCCGCTGGTGTAACCCGTAGCGCCGGCCAACATGAAATACGGCGCCCAACGTTCCGCAGTGCCGCAATACAAACCGAGATTGCCGGCGCTCGGTGCGGCTGCGGCAAACCGCGCGAAAGTATCCAGGTCGTTGACAGCGTACTTCACGCCGCAAAGCTTTCCCGCGCGTGCCAGCTCCAGCAACAGCTTGTCGCTCGGCGCGGGTCCACGCTTGTACGTCAGTAACGGAGCACCGAGCCGATCTGCAATCGTCAGGAAGTAATCCCGGTAGCCCTCGTCGCAAACATAAGGGTGAACTACGGGCATGAGCAGCAAGGCGTCCGCTCCAGCGTCCAACGCACGTTTGCCAGTTGCGACCGCCTGTTCCACACTGAATCCGATCGGCGCGATGACCGTGCTTGAATCGCCGACCGCCGAGCGCGTCGCGCGAACACACTGCACGACTTCGTCTACGGACAATGAGTGAAATTCGCCAGTCCCGGCCGCTGGTAGAAAGACACGGATGCCGGCTTCGGCAAGATCACGCACCAACGCTGCGAGTCGTTCGACAACAACCTCCCGGCCATCCGGCGAGAATGGGGTCGGCGGCACGAGCTGCACCGTGTCGAGTCGGTTTCGGTCGAAAGCCTTCATAGATCGTGCCTTATGAACCGGTACTCAATTCTTCTTTCAACCGTTCGATTAATTGATCGCACTTTTCGTCCGAAAGGTGCAAGGGGTTGATGACCAGTGTTCCGTTTGGCAATAACGAATGGCCAACGTACACCGGAGGCCGGCCATGGCGAAGTCGGCGTGCCACGTCGAACGCGGATCGCCCGAGCTGCGATTCCGCGACCGCCAGTTCCAGCAGTGGATAACTCTCCCCGTCGGGTGACGGAATCAATTGTGGTTGGACAGCAAAACCGGCCAGCGCGGCGGCAATCTGCTCCAACCGCCGTTGCATCGCGGGTAACTCCTGATCGTACACGCCGCTAGTAAACAGTCTCAACGCGGTCAGTAATGCCACGATCTGTTCTTTAGACACCTTGAGCGGCCGGCCGATTCCGTGATGCGGCATGCCGCGCAATTGCGAGCGGCCGATCAACCCCAACGGCGGATCCCATAATTCCTCGTGATCGTCCAAGTCGAGCATTTGCAAGGCGGCCGCTCCAATGAGATCACGGCGGCCACACAGAATACCGGTCGCTTGCGGGCCGCGGATGGCCTTTCCACCGCTGAAACAAACCAGATCGGCTCCGGTCGCCAGGATCTCGCGCAGGTTGGCCCGCGGTGGTAACTCACCGGCCGCATCGACAAGCACCGGCAGGCCTCGTCGATGGGCCACGCGAACAACTTCCGTCAACGGTGGACGGGAATCGTTGGCCAGGACATACAGAACGCCGGCGGTTTCAGGCCCAAATGCGGCTTCGAATTCCCACGCTTCCGTGCGGCGGACGCCGGCCCCCGCAACCATTTCGTGAAAGCCCACTTCGACAAGCTTTGCTCCGGCGGCGCGCACGGCGTGGTCGTAGCCATTGCGTTGTTCGCGCGACATAACAAATTCGTGCGGAAATCCCTGACAGCTCGGCAACCGCTCGATTCGCTGCACCTCGTACCCAGTCAAGATTGCGGCGGTTCCCAGCAAGAGCCCCGCGGCCGATCCGGTGGTGACCAATCCCGCTTCGCCGCCAGTGACCTCGGCGATGTATCGTGACGCGACGGCATGCAATTGATCGAGTGGCACGGATTCCCCAGCGGCTTCGCAAAAGGCCTGCAGCACTTCGCGCGGCATTGGCGCTCCACCGAGCCTCGTTACGGAACCGGATGCATTGATGATTGGGGTCAGGCCCCAGTCGTGGTAGATGCTCATGGGGATTGCGGCGACAGGTCGCTGCTTTGACTTCTTGAAGGGGGGAAGTTACTCAGAGCCACGTACGCGAGACGGAATAGTTGACGATTCTAAGTTCGCGCGACAAGGAAACGTCAATCCAAGTGGGCAGCTGCCGAGAATCTATTGGCATCGCGGACTTCGGCGGTGCTATCTTGTGCGGCCTGTGATCTCGAAACCAGGACACACCACGAGTTGGAATCCAGCCTTGACCACTTCGACCAACTCAAACGTCGCTGCGGAATCACTATTGAACAGCGCCCCGCCGTCGAGAACTCGATACGGAGTTCTGTTTTTTTTGTGTGCGCTCGCCTTTGTACTGTACCTGGATCGCATTTGCATCTCCAAGGCGGCCCCGTCCATCACGAAGGAGTTGGAACTTTCGGAAACCGAAATGGGATTTGTGTTCTCAGCATTCACCTTGGCGTATTGTTTGTTTGAGATCCCAACAGGACGCTGGGCTGACCGCATTGGTTCTCGTCGCGTGTTGACACGGATTTCGATTTGGTGGTCGATATTTACCGCGCTAACTGGTGCCTGTGGCGCTCTCTGGTCATTGCTCGCCGTGCGGTTCCTCTTTGGCGCTGGAGAGGCGGGCGCCTATCCGAATGCGGCCCGCATTTTTGCTCGGTGGTTTCCCGTGCACGAGCGCGGTCGAGCGCAGGGCTTGCTGAATTTCGCGGCACTGGTTGGGGGAGCGGCCTCCCCCGTTGTTGCTGGATACTTGATTGAGGCAGTTGGATGGCGCTGGTCTTTTGTGATCTTTGGCTCGATCGGTCTCTTGTGGGCAGCGGCGTTTGTGTCGTGGTTCCGTGATTCGCCGGGCGATCACCCGGGTGTAAACTCCGCGGAATTGGCGCTAATCGGCCCTCCCCTTCGAAACGCGCTGCATGACGAGTCGATTCCCTGGCGTGCAGTCTTCAAGAGCCGCAGTATTCTATTGCTGGGATTGATCATGACGTGTGCTTCGTTCAATTCGTACATCTACTTCACTTGGTTTCCCACGTACTTAGAAAAAGCCCGCGAAGTGACGTCGGAACGCACCGCTTGGCTTTCGGGGCTCGTGTTGGCCAGCGCGGCGATTGGAAGCCTCATTGGCGGCTGGTTGAATGATCTGGTGGTGCGGCACAGCACTAATCGCGTACGCGCTCGGCAATTCTTGGGAACTGCGGCGTTTGGATTGGCAGCCTTGTTACTGGCTGCGGGAATGCAATGCGAATCACCGGAATGGACGTCGATCTTTTTGGCTGCCTCATGCCTTGCCACGCAAGCAACCTCGTCGGCCTGGTGGTCGTGCGCGATCGAAATCAGTGGACGACATATCGGCGCCCTATTTGGCTTGATGAATGGTATGGGCGTGGTCGGGGCCATGGGATCGCCGACATTCTTTGGAACATTCTCCGATTGGCGCGAGAAACATGGTTATCTGGGCCGCGATCAGTGGGATCCGGCCTTTTACGTCGTGGCGGGAGTGCTTCTGGTGGCCGCGGTCTGTTGGCTGTTCGTTGATAGTTCGCGGCCGGTTGATGCCGACAAAATCGCCGAGGTCCATGTATGAACATGCAAAGTTGCTTGTGGAATTGCGCCATCGTAGGTTCGCTGCTATTTGTCGCATCCGCCAAATCCGCGGACAACTCAACCGCGCCGAAATACGAATGGATTAACGTGACGATGAAGGCCCCGTTCGCTCCACGAGACGGCGCCGGGGCACTGACCCATCGTGGGCGTATGTGGTTCCTCGGTGGCTGGAATCCCAGCGACAAGCAGCATTTTCCTCGCATTTGCAATAACGAAGTGTGGAGTTCGACGGACGGTGCCAACTGGACGTTGGAAAAACCCAATACGTTTCTCGATCGCACCTTCAATCCCAAGAGCGACTGGGAGGGACGGCACACCGCCGGATACGTGGTTTTGCACAACAAACTCTGGATCGTGGGCGGAGATGCGAATCAGGGACACTATCAAAACGACGTCTGGAATTCAGAGGACGGTCGACAGTGGCAGTTGATCGCCGCTGACAGTCAGCTCCCCTGGGCCAATCGCGCGCTGCATTACACGGTGGCTTTTCGTGATCGCATCTGGGTGATCGGTGGACAGACAATGCCGGCCTTTGCAAAAGCGGACGAGATCTTTCACCGGGACATCTGGAATTCGGCTGACGGTGTGAAGTGGGAAGAGGTCAAACCACAAGAGCCCTCTTGGTCGCCGCGCGGGATGATCGGCGGCAGCGTTGTCTTCCAGGATCGGATTTGGATTCTCGGCGGCGGAACGTATGACACTCCCCAGACGCCGAAACGAAACTTCTACAATGACGTGTGGAGTTCACCGGACGGCATCCACTGGCAACAGGCCACCCCATCCGCGCCCTGGGCGCCTCGACAATACCACGACGTCGCAGTGTTTGACGGCCGCATGTGGGTGCTGGAAGGGTATTCTTCGGCCTCGGGTAATCGCCGCGATGTCTGGCATTCGGCGGACGGCGTGAACTGGCATGAGGTCCCAAACACGCCGTGGAAACCGCGTCACGCGGCGAGCGTTTATGTGCACGACAACGCGCTGTGGATGGTCGCCGGCAACAACATGGAAAGCGATGTTTGGAAACTCGTCCGCGTTCCTTCCAGAGAATAGGGCTTGCGGAGCAAGTCAGTTGGCGGCGCGTTTTTTTTACCTAAGTGTCCCGCTTGTGCTGAGCGAGCTAGAAGCTTGCTCTGCGTTTGGCTAGTGCCGCCAGACTCCGCTCATGCGCTACGCGGTGCGGGCTGATTGGTGACCACTTTGGTCTTTGAGCGTGCAGTCATTCGGCCGATTTACCAGCATCGCTGGCGAATACAAAACGTGGTGACGTCGACTTTTTCGTTCTCCTGCATCTAGTAAGCAACTAGCTAACTATGACGTTTGTTCTCGGTACACCGTATGCATGGGCTGCCTGGTTCGCGTAGACGCAGGTTTGCGTCTAGGTTTTTCTTGATTGGGTTGAACAAAAGGAGAAGACTCATGCGACGTAACCGAGTTGGGATCTTTGACCCGTTGTGGGTCGGCGGGAGCACCGCGCTCGCGATAGCATTGATGGCGAACCTCGGTTGGAGCCAAGTGCTGCCTCCGGTTCCCGCAGTACCAGAGGTTGTGCCGGACAAGACGAATGCGGCGCAAGATGCCGCGAAGGATGTCACGGATACCGCGAAGGACGTTCAGAAGGACGCGAAAGATACGGCCCAAGATGCCGTAAAGGATGTCAAGAACACCGCCAAGGACGTACAGAAGGATGCGAAGGATACGGCTCAAGATGCCGCGAAAGAAGCGAAGAACGCTACGCGCGATGCAGAGAGCACGGCGCGAGATGCGGCAAAAGATGCCAAAGACACCGTGAACGACGCCACGAAAGCAGCGCGAGATGTCACACGCGACGTTCGTGACACTGTCAAGGATGCGACGGACACTGCTCGCGAAGCGATCGACGCACGGGCTAACGCGCGGACCGAACGAAGCGTTCGGACTCAGGGTTCCGTATCGGCTAACGCGAATAACAATTTCCGGGCCGCCGATCTCGGTATTTGGTTCGACCGATCAAATCGCAACGGGCTTACGATTACCGATGTCGGGGCCAATACAGCGCTCGGTCAAGTCGGCTTCCGAGAAGGCGACCGTATTGTCTCCGTGGGCGGACGAAATATAACGTCGGAAACCGACTTCGTTCGGTATCTGATGAACAACAACGCGCGTGGTCGTATGAACGTTGTCGTGTTGCGTGGCGGACAGCAAGAGACTCTCTATATCGACCCAACAGTCATCAGCCAGCATGCGACGATCAATACCGTTGATCCATTGGAACAGTTTGGCATCATCCTGGATGACCGGTATGACGACCGACTTCTCGTGTGGAGAGTTATTCCCCGATCGCCGGCTTTTTATGCGGGGATTCGTGCGGGAGATGTCCTAACATCATTCGCTAAGCAGCGTCTCACCAATCCCAAAGCGTTCGTTGAAATCGTCCAACGAACGAAGCCTGGGGTTGTTGCGATTGAAGTCAGCCGTAATGGCCAAATGCGAGCCATTGAAGCTGATTTCCCCGATTTGCAGGTTTCCGGACCACACACGACTCTGCGTCAGAATTTAGATACTGGCGTGAACGTTCGAACTGGGCGTGCTAACGCGAATGTGCGCGGCCAGATCAATGCTGATCAAAACCTTCTTCCGGCTGATGCCGCGGACGCGGCCCCAATGCGGGACCGAGGGGGTTACTACAATGACTATCGATCGAACCCGCCGGCGCGAGGAATACTCCGCCGTCGTCGCTAGGCGGCCGCAAGGCTCGCGATCGTAGTTAAAACTGTCATGGGCGTCTGAAGATCGACAGGTCTTCAGACGCTTTCTTATTTCGAACTCCGTAGCTGGGAGGGCGAGGCTCCTGCCGAGCCGC
>CAZFLF010000088.1:0-12001 GCA_964519825.1 uncultured Pirellulaceae bacterium
TCGACGGTTTGATTCCCGATGGGATCCAGCACGGGTGGAGCATTGACTTCGAGCACCTCGATAGTGACCGTTTGCGAATCGGTTAGCTCAGGGGAACCGTCATCGGTCACCGTAAAGACGACCTCATAGACGCCAGGTCCTTGTGACTCGGTTGGAGTCCAGGAAAACTCCCCGGTCTCGGAGTCGAATGACGCACCGCTTGGCAGGTTACTGGCACTGAGGGTCAGTGAGTCGTTCGGCAGATCGGGATCGGTTGCAGAAACAGAGAATGTGAGCTCGACGAGTTCGTTCACCAGCTGATTCTCGATCAGATCGAGAACGGGCGGGTCGTTGGAAGCCAACATGGTCAACGTAACGGTTGCCTCCGCCGAGTCGAGCCACTCGTCATTCGCCTTGTAGACGAAATAGTCGGTGCCCTCGAACTGAGGGTCAGCCGTATAGCTAAAGCTGCCATTCGGAGCCAGCGTCAAAGTGCCATGCTCCGGTTCCTCAACCACCAGTGCGACAAGTGCGTCGAAATTTGCGTCAGTATCATTCGCTAAGACTCCCGGCGCAGCGATGACAAACGGCTTTCCCGACTTGGCGGTATAGGCGTCGTTGGCCGCGACGGGCGGCACATTGGTATAGATCGTAAATGTCGTGCCGGTGTCGCTATCGTCGTTGATCAGCCGCAAGACCAGGTGAGCGGTGCTGCCGGGTTCGAGTGTCGAGATGTCTACCTTGACTGACTGACCGGCGAACGTCGTTACCGATTCCTGGTACGCCGCAAGTTCTCCTTCCGTCCGATTGAAATAGGCGTCACGCCCCGGCTTAAAAGGAAGGACCAATGTCCGATTTTCGTCGTCGACTAAAGCGACTTCGAAAGCATCGTTGATGAAGTCGTTGTCCGTTTCGTCGAAGAACTCGGTGAATTCGAATATCAACTCGCTGGGGAATTCAGGAATCTCGAACTCACGCTCGAGGGTGACCAGAAATGAATCGCCTTCCCGCATCACCAGGTTGCTGTTCTCAAATGTCACCGTCCCCTGGCCATTTTCAGTGCCGCCGTACTGGTTCACTTCCCAGCCTTCAAGCCCCGTGGGTCCCAGGGCGTTCAGTCGCAGGACACCAGTGGTAGCGGAGCCGGGATCGAGAATGACGCCATTGGCGATTCCATCCGCATCGCCCCGACCACCATCACGCAGAAATATCGTCACGGTGTCGCCGCTGACGATTGCTCCGGTGTCTCCGTCGAACACAAACGGCGCGAGTTGCCCAGTGTCGGGATCTCGCTTGTAAAACCTGTCGGCCGCATGACCCTCTGGCAGCGTCAAGCGGACTTCACCGATTCCACCAACGGGGACATTTTCCAGCACGAATTCAAACTGACCGAACGGCAGTTTGGCATCGGGCGGCGCGGAACTGTCAGCGACTTCCGACACACGGACCGAGGCAAGCCCGCGCCCGCGTCCGTCGAGCGTGACAAATTTCCCGGCTGCCTTCGACGGCAAACTCGCGACGTCTCGTTGTTGACGATCGGGGATTCCATCGCGGTTGCCGTCTCCGCCGCGCACGCGATCTTCGACTTCGCTATCAATGCCGTCGGAGTCATCATCCTTGCCAGCTGAGATGGCGATCACCGGCGATACACGTTCGCTGGCGGGATTGGTAGTGATGGCCTTGGCAAACAGACTGGTCCCGACGTTGCTGACGTTGTCGATGACGGCAGCAAAAGATGCTTCTTTCTTATTGTTCTGCGAGACGCGCGTTTGGCCGATTTTTGAGTCAACGCCTCCGCCACGAGCATAGAACTCCACGATAATCGGCGTTCCTTTTGGCACGGCCATGTCCACCGTACCTCGAACGTAGAGTTGGCCGTGCCCTAATCGTTGAGCAGACTCGAGGGTCACTTGAGGTGTTCTGGTTTCCGGCGGGGGATTTGGCGGTTGATGCGGTTTGCCGTTCGATTGTTGATCGCCGTTGGATTGTTGATTGCCGTTGGATTGTTCGGAGGGCGCTGCGGGAGCATCGCCACTCTTGGGCGAATTCCCCTTCGCTTCGCCTTCCGCCGACGGAGACGATGGGAAGTTATTGAAGTCTTGAGAACTGCCCCCCTGCGACGCGGCATGTAACCCCGAATTGCCCGATTCGCTCGGAGCTCCATCCCCGCCGCCTCCGCCTCCGCCTCCGCCTCCGCCGCTAGACGCCTGGTTCGGCCCTACATCCCAGAAGCGGAAGGGAGCAGAATCGGCGCTCGACTCGTTCAAATAGCCGAATGCGTCCTGCGAAAACGTTAGCAGCGGCGGACCGTGATTCGTCGACCCGAAGTCAGAATACTCGCCTCGCGGAGCACGGCCCCGGTGCGCGCGCCGCTCGTGATCTGGTATCGCAGCGTTCCACGCAGAGGGTCTCGTAAGGCGACGAGAACCCTGTTCAGGCGTTCCTGCGCTTTTCTGCGGTGTATGACCTTCGGCCGCCAAGGGATCAACAGAGGCGTTGTGCCCAGCTAGACCAGCGAGCACCCCCGGACCCAACAGAAGCAAGCTTCCGGGTACTTCGCGCAGCTCGAGCTGCTCGAACAGCTGGCGATGCTCACGACGTGTGTAAGGGTTCTGCCGCTTCTGCTTCTTCCTAAAACGCTTCCATAATGCCACGAGCGCCTGTCTGCCCAAGAATCTCATGTTTGGCTCTCCGTAGTTACCCCCATCCGAGGCCTCGCTATTCGCGCACGAATGCAGGTTGAGTATGAACCGCCCAGTTCACGTCCCAATGTGTGCCTCACGCGAACTAACGACCCCACTCGCAGATGAGAACCACGGAGTAGAAGTCTTCCATGCTCGCGTTCCCTGAAGAGGGCGGCGATTATTACAAAGCGATCGCAGACAAGCAACAACTTCTTGGGAATTCTCCAAAAAAAAAATCGTTCCGCCGATTGACTTGCTCCGGAGTCTGAATTCGTGCACGATTGAAACATGCGTCAGGTTCTAGGGCAGAAGGGCGTTGTCTCTAGCCCTCGACTCAACCCCTCGACTCTCGACCGTTGAAAAATCTCCATGTCTCAGTTCGCCGCCATTACCTGCTACTTCAATCCCTGTGGATATAGAAACCGAAAAATTGCTTATGAGCGGTTTGCTGCCGGCCTTGAGAAACAGCATGTGCCGTTGTGGACGATTGAAGCTGCCCTGGATGGCGATGACTTTGTAATTCCCGATAACGGACGAATTGTCCGCCTGAGATTCCCAGCAGAAGGCTGGTTGTGGCAGAAGGAACGTTTGCTGAATATTCTTCTGCGGCATTTGCCGCCGCACATTAGCAAGGTGGCGTGGATCGATTGCGATTTGCTGTTTCACAATCCTCAATGGGAAATGCTTGCCGAGGCGGCCCTCGATACGTGGCCGGTGGTTCAGCTCTTCGATTACGCCGTTTGGCTAGGACCGAACGATGAAGTCCTCACGTGGAATGGCATCGCAGACAAGCGACCCAGTCTGGCCAGCGTCGCCTACCATTTTCCCGATAAAGGCCCCAATTTCCGGATTGGCGCGACGGGATTCGCCTGGGGGGCGCGGCGCGAACTGCTGCAACGACATGGTTTCTATGAAAATGACGTCACGGGCGGAGGGGACGCGGCCATGGCGGTAGCCTTCTACGGCTGGTTGGACCACTGGTACATCCGACACGGAACCGAAGGTATGCGGCAGGATGCCCGCGACTATGCCACCAAGTTCTACAGCGATATGCGTGGCTCCGTCGGCTATCTTCCGTGCTCCATCTCGCACCTGTGGCATGGCAGCCTCAACGACCGGGCCTATCTACGCCGCCGCGAACGACTGGCGGAGTTGGGTTTCGATCCCAGAATCGATATCGAAAATGATCCGCAGACCGGTCTGCTGCGCTGGTCGGAGTCGGTCAATCCAGAGTTGAGAGATTGGGTGAAGAGCTATTTTCGCGATCGGCGAGAAGACATGGCTACTGCAGAAGGCGACCCAGCTGCGTCATAACTCGTGCAATGCCGTCCTCTGGCCGAAATGCGCCATAGCGCTCGGCGAAGTTCCGGGCGTGCTCGGCGAAGCGATCGTGATGCAAGAATCCGCTGAACTCCCACACGATCTTTGAACCGTCATCCTTGTCGGCCTGGGAAGCAACACCAAGTTCCATTGTGTGCACTGCCGTCACTGTTTGTTCCAGGTTGTGTGGCAGCTGAAACAGGGGCTTGCCTTCAAGCAAGAGGCTGCATGTCGTGCCGTGAGTGGCGTTCAAGATTGCCAAGTCACATTGGCGGCCTACCTCGCGTAACGCTAACGGCTCGCTGCAAAAGCAGATGTTGGGCTTGGCGACACGGCGCAAAGCGTCGAAATCCAGGCCGTCTCCCACGACAATCGTCGGGTTTCCCCGTGCCGCCAGCCAGTCGAACAGCGCCCCCAGGCCTCGCGATGGTTTCAGGTACGCGAAAACTTTTTTTCCGTCACCCTGCGGCCAGCAAACGTCAGTCACACTCGGTTCGCTATACGGCCAAACTCCGAGATAGTCGGCGTCCGGCCGCGGACCGTAATGATCCAGTTCACGGAAGGTCGTCAAGAATTGCGTCTGCGCCTGCCCGTATAGTTCCGAAAGCGAAGCGAGTGTTGGCTGTCCCCACTGTTGCAACACGATGTTGATTTGCTCAACCAGAGCGTCCTCGCTCTGCCGACATCGCTCGAGATCGACGCTCAACCACGAGCATAAATTTCGCATTGGATATTCGAGTAAGGGGCAGACGAATCCAGTCCCAATGAGAACGGTTGGTATTTCACGCCCACGGGAGGCAATCAGCACACCCGGTGCATGGTCCGCAATGATCAAGTCGGGTTGGACAAGATCGAGCAGCGATTTCCAGGAAACGACCCGCGCCATGAGGTGACTGGGATTCGACAGTCCGACGTTGTGGAGGATCTGCGGGAGAGTCAGCGGATGCGGAAACGGCGCTCGACCATGAAGAAAGTTTGTGGGAGCTTGGTAGAGTGCACAATCGAGACCTCGGTACAATCGAACGACGGCGGGAAGCTCCCGCACGGCAAAATGGAGTCGGTGCCCTTCTTCGGCCAGTTGTCGGGCAATCAGGTAGAATGGGGCGACATGTCCGATTCCTCCACCCAGTTCCCACGCATAGAGAATTTTCGACAACGAATCGACTCCCTTATTCCGAGGCAATTAAGTAGCGACGGGAAACCTGACATGATATTGGCCAAAGCGACACATTGAAGCAGTTTTCACGGGAACCGAAAGGGGCGGATCGTGGCCTCGAACTTCTGTGTCATGACCCTCGGGCGTACCGGGTCCACGTCGCTCATCCACGCGTTTCGTCCCGTGGCCGACGTGGTCCTGCCCAGCCGGTTATTTCCGGACTGCGAAGACGAAGAACTGGTCCATCCCGATACATCGGAGCGATGGAGAAACTCCTTCCAAGCGCAGACCGGGCAGCCACTGCCGAACAACGCGGCCTTTGTCGAGGCCTACTACCGATATTTCGCCTCCGAGGCCTACGTCGGGTTTAAGTCGATGCCACAGCGCCATCTGGACTATTCCCAGTTCATTCGGCGTCCTGACACTTTCTTCATAACACTTACACGGCGCGATTTGCCTTCCATGGTGGCGAGTTTTCAGCTGGCCATGCAGAAAGGGACATGGCGGAGGAATGGCGAACCGTTGCAACATCGCTGGGTGTTCACTCCGGAGCAAATGCGCGGAACCGAAAAGCTCCTCACCTACATCCTTGCCACCAACCAATTGCTGTCATCGATTCCGCAAGCACTCCATCTGACCTATGAAGAGATTTCTAGCCCCGGATTCCACCATGAAGCACTGGATGAGTACTTCCGCTGTCCGATCCGGCTTCCCAATCCTCGTGGACCGACGAACGCCAGCTCTTACGTTGAGAATTGGGGTGAGTTCCAGCGTTTTATCGAAATTCGCACTGCGGAATTGCTCGGTAAGCCCGTATTCATCGTGTGAAACGCGACAGACTCAGTCGCTGATCGCGCCGCGATCAGAACGTTGGTTCGCGGAGAAGCCGTGAATGAATTAATTCGGAAGGCGAGGCGGCGGACGTTGGTTCGCGGAGCGAACCACGACAGACTACCTTACTTTTTGGCACAGCCCCCAATTGCCGCGCTCGGAAAAGTTGCTGTAGCCCGGGTGCTGCGTCACCAAGAGATCCCAGACTTTGCCGACCTGGCAGATTTCGAGCTGCTTCTGGGTGTAATTTTGGGCGCGCCGCCCGACCGGGTCGCGTTCCAGCTTGTACGACCGAATATCGTCAAACAGGATCCACCCGCCTGGCCTCACAAAACGATCGGTCAAGAAGAACAAGAAGCCGGTGATATCCCACGTGTGCGCCACATCCACATAGACGAAGTCGAAGACGGGTTGCTGGCGGCGTTCGAGCCACTCCATCATGACCCAGGTGGCACCTTCCGCGACGCGCTCAATGGTGACCGAGTCCAGCAAGCCAAGAGATTCCAACAGCTCTTCCGCCCCTGGACGCAAATTCGCGTTACCAGCCAAGTCGATCGCCACCACGTGACCTTGCGACCTCTGCACCGCTGCGGCGATATAGCACGTGCTGACCCCATGCAGGATTCCCAATTCCAAGCAGCGAGTGAGCCGGTGGCGGTGGAGATGTTGCGTGAGAAACTCCGCTTGCGGCAGAGACATCCAAGGAAGATCCTTGGTTACCTGCTTGACGTCGGACGGCGCGAGGAATTTGTAAGCGGCCGGCGCCGAACCTCTGGATGGGATTGGCGCAACATCTGAACTCGACTGACTCTGCCCAGATCCTACTGCATCACTCGTTCGCTCGGATGATCTACTTGCCTTCTGCAATCCCAATAAGGAGGTCCACTCTGGGGAACGACCGAGGACGGACTCCAGCGAGGGATAATCCTTGACGAGGTGACGAACGAGCGACACGAAGCTTGTCAAACCCGCCAACCGCTCGAGAGAGAAGTAGTGGAGAAACGACTTGCCAACTTGGCCCGGGTCGGCGACGTGAAAGAGAATTCCGCTTTTCGCAACGGCGATGGCCAGCGCCAACTGCTCCGTGAAATAACTATGTCTTCCCAGGCAATCTTGCCCATCCAGCCGTTGGAAACAATCCAGCCAGAGCGAAGTGATCTCAGGGACCCATTCGCGGCCGATTGCCACGAATCCTGTGTTGAACCAAGGAGGTACGTATAGCGGCTGACCGTCGTTTTCGGGTGGGGGTATACGAATTCGAACCTTGGGCGGCTCCGTGTCACAGATCCTGAAAGCTTGTTCCCATACTTCGCACATCGCGTTGGCGCCGACATGGCCGACTCGAGGTGCGAGAAACGGCACGCCGAGTTCCAACGCCCAGTCGAATGGCGCATGACAGATCTGATCACTATCCAGAAATACAATCGTCTGGGCATCGGTTTGTACTTCTCGCAAAGCGAAGATCTTGTTTGTGAGAAAATACTGCTTCGGGGCCTTAGCCTGATTCGGCTGCGAAGCAACGAGCGGATTGTCACAGTGCATCGTCTGCACCCGCAGCGAAGCCAGAAAATCTAGAGTCGATGGCGATACCTGCCCCATTGCCGATGGCGGTCCCGGAATCGCTGCGATCAGTTCCTGCTCCTCCCCGAGAGTCTTGCGCAGGGATGCGGCCAGAACGGACGATTCGGCTTCCAGCGCGCCCGCCTGGCAGGTAAAGACGAGCGCCTGGGTGGTCGGAAAAGAAGACATCCCACAACGCCCTTTATGAGCGATCACGGCAGCTTCGTACGACGCGACGAAGACAAAAAAAGCCGTGCGTTGAATTTAGCACACGGCCTGCGAATCGTCTTCCCGGAAAAAACCAGCCCAAGGCGTGTTCACAAATGCGGCCTTCAGCTCGCCATAATTCTCGATTGCGTCTGGCATCCGTTGCCGTGATTGTTTGATCGTACGGGGAGGTGGAGGTGCGTGGATGGTCAGGCTCAAGAACTGCTGTACCTCTTCGTAGCGCTGCGCGAAGTCTGAAACAAGATCTTCGTACGATAGCCGCAGGTAGCGGTGGGATCGAAAATGTTCCGCGATCAGCTTCAAGTTCCGCGACTGATCGGCAAAAAAAGCCTCCACTCGAGAAACAGGCAGGTGAATCTTTGGCGGGTCGACCGGAAGGTCGCTTTCGTGGGACACGATCCATTGCTTCGTCGCCTGCGCGAGGCGCGCGGAGGCGATCTGTTCGAGCAGATTCTGGCGATGCAGATGGATAATCCGCAAATCGGCCAACTCCTGCAACAGGCCGCGCGTGGTCGACCACGGACTTGCCGGCCGGCCCTGAAACCACTGGTATTTGAACCCCACGGCTCGCTTCCCAGCAGGATAGTCACTCCGATAAATGTACTCCTCCAAGACAGTTCGGGCCGGGATATCAATATCGAACTCTGGGAGCAATTCGTGATGAATTCCCCCTCTTACCCGATGCCAGGCGTGGGGAGACCCATCAATGTGCGTGCGGAAATGTTCGTTGCTATGTTCCCTGAAGCACTCGCCGTAACAAATGACCTCCGGGTGATCCGCAATCGCGTACATGAGCAAATTGGAACCTGTCCGTGCCTCGCTCACTAACACAAACCGCGTCAGTGACATGTTGACACCCACGCCCTGTGAGACTGCACGACCGTTAGGCGGTTCGCGCTGAGCCCCAACTTGAGGAACTCGTTGCCTTCATCTCGTAATGACCAACAATAGACAGATTCGCAATTTCGAACTTGGATGGTTCAATGGTTCGACGTTGTTCTATACCATTCCGCCACGATTGAAGGAACTCGGCAAGTCGAGAAGCAATTCGTACTGCCATGGCCGTGCTTTGTTGCTCAACATGCTCAACATTTCAAAATAGTAAGGTAGCGAAAATCAAAGACGCACCCCCCAATGATGAAGCTACAAAAAGTAAATCCTCCAATTACAGTGCTGCAGTCGATTGGGGCAACCATCCGGGTTGGGTTGCGTAGCAATAACGGTGAAGCTACTGAAATGGCATTCCGTTCGACCGACTGACAAATTCTCCGGCGCGGTTTGATTATTGGGACGGTCGCCTTATGGCACTCTTCCCGCCCGCTAAAACGCCGGTGTCGAGGAGGTTGGCTGATTCAATAGTTGGGGCAAGGAAAAGGGGTCAGGACTCTTTTTTCGATTAAATAAAAGAGTCCTGACCCCTTTTCCTCCTCATTGTTGAAATAATTTGAACTTGGGACCAAATAACCACAGGTAGTACACAATTCGATCTTTAGAAACTGTATTTGGACCGCTTTTTTCGATTACTTGTTGGTCCTGAACGATCACCAGCGGAGCAAGTGCACGAACCTCTAATAACACAAAGAAGCCACCACCATCGTCTAATATATCAGACATGGAGAGATAATCGGACATACCGAACGTTTCCTGTCCTTCAATCGGAAGGACTAACTGCTCGCCGTCAAGTGTAAAGATGCGTCTTCCTGGCGGTGGTCGTACGGCGCCGCGCTTCGTCAAATCCCATATCCCGAAATATACACATGCCAAGGTCACCAGGATGACCAACGTACGGACCGAAAACCGTGGGCGAAAGGGTAATGGCATTTCGCGATTCGTTGATTAGTTTCTAGGTGAACGTTGAAATCACTGGTCCTTGGTTCTTTTCAGTACGGCAAAGAAAGCGGACGGGTAGAACTCATACTTAGCAGCTACCTCTCCTTTCTACGAAAAAACGGACCGCTTGTTCTCTCTTCTAGTGCCCCATGAGATGACTGGTCTCAACCGGTGCTTCATCGACTTGTGGATCAGCATGAACGCAAGGGCTTTGTCATATATAGTTAGTTCATCCAGCATAATATTGTCATTTCATAAACCAACACCCCATATTCCGCTCTTGGGGCTCGTAAGAGTCTTGTCGTGAGTGTTGGGTATAGACAAACGCATACATAACAATCCTTGACGCAGCCAATTGTGAAATCATGATCAACCGATATCTATCGTCGCTGGAATGACAGGACAAAGACATTCAAATTTTCCGACCTGCCTCTGGCAATTGCCCCATCCATACGCCCGACTTGGTCGCTCAGCAGCAATGTTACAACAGCGAAGCAAAGAGCTTGCAAAGTAGTTGCTGTTGCAGTCATCTTTATCGTATTCGTAACTCACTGGGTTATTTCGAAACTGGTCAGCAATGCAGCCGCATTTGTCAGGTCCACTTGCTTCAATCTTTCCTTTGCCAAGGTCCGCCGGATCATCTATTTTAGGCATTGCAATTCCGTCATCATACTTATTGAGACTGTAACTATGGCCGTCGCACTCGATCCAGCAGTGGCGTTGAGTTACTCCAACGATCTCGCGGCATCTCAATTCCCATAGCCCCGTTGGATCGAGCCAGTTTACTGGATTGTTTCGAGAGTACACGTACAATACTGCCGTATCATATTCGGAGTCCTTAAATGTCGAACCGCGGTCTGGCGTTAGAAAATGAACCGCGCCATTCGAGGCACCAATATTCATTAAGACTTGCCGACTAGGCGTCGTGGCAAAATAGCGCAATTGCGATGATTAACGGATCTCGCTGCATCCACGAAAGGCATTGCCGGTAGGAACGGTGACGGACTTGATAGAAGTCAGACTCGCTATCGAAGCGGTATCCAGAATAACGTGTTTCCCAAGCACAATTGGAAAAACCCTGGTAGGCAAAGCTGGAAGTTAGGACCGTCGAGCTGCCGAAGGCGTCATAATTATAGCGTTCCTGCGTTGATCCGGCCGCGTCTGCCATGGAAGTCACATTGGAATTGGCATCCTGTAAGGAGTAGCGGCGCTCGTCAAGGGTGCCATCGGAATTAGTATCTCGATCGCGGAGCACCAGATCATCCACAAAGCGCAATCCCCAAACGAACTGCCGGTCAGGATCGGTGGAGGTAGCGACACGCTCTTCCGTAACTTGCCACTGGGAGGGCTCAGTATAAAAGTAGTATCGCGTTTCCGATAGGAGGCCTGACGCATATGTCTTCTTGATAATACGGCGTTTGGCACCGTCGTATTCATACTGCGCCACTTGGTTTGAACCGTCGTCCAACTTGACCAACCGGTTCCAGGCATCGTAGGTCGCGGTAAACGATGCCGTCGGGTCGGCAGGTTTTGGAATCGTGGTCATGTTCCCAGCGCGGTTGTAAATGGGGGTTACCCACGATGGCCCTGCGGACTCAGTGATATCGGAGATCTCGTTGACTCGGTTAGCCGCACGGGCTTGATCCAGGCTCCACGTTCCATCGCCATCGGAATCTTCCAGGAACTTCCGCCAGTTGCCGGTCGCATCCAATGTCCAACACTGGGCGAAGGTCTTGTTGGTGACACCATCTTTCTGGGCGTTAAGACGGCCACGATCCATGTGCCTCAAGCGATCAATCGGATCATAAAAATACTTTTCGTCGAAGTACGCGTTATTCGCGGCGGCGACTGTGTTCTCGCGATAGGTTCGGTTCCCGTTGCGATTGTAGCCGTACTTTATCCGATCGACATCGGTTGAATTGCCATAATTCCGCCAATACGAGTCCTTCACTTGGCCGAATCGATCGAAGCCCAGATAAATGTCACCTGTGTCCGGATCATTCCCGCCGGCAGTGCCGATTTGCGTGTACTTGATGTCCGGTTCGGTGTAATCGACTTCGACGAAGGTTTCCAAGCCCAGATACGAATAGTCGGCCAAATGGGTCGCGCCGCCATCATCGTCCACGATTCCAGCGATCCGACTGAGCGCGTCGGGCAGGCTGTCTGCCGAGCCATAGGAATAAGTGAGAACTCGACCATCAGGATAGGTGAGCGTCGTCGGGCGGATGGTGTTGCCCGATCCGCTGGCGTAGCCGTACTGAACATTCGGTGTCGTGGAAGTGTTCACTGCGCCATCATGATTCTGGTAGTCAGCCGCGACTTGAGCGAAATCATTGTAGGTGAATTGCACTTCATTGACCACGCTTCCCGATCCGACTGCCTCGGCGTTCCAACTGGTGATGTTCTCACGCAT
>CAZFLF010000089.1:0-11969 GCA_964519825.1 uncultured Pirellulaceae bacterium
ATGTCGCTGATGCGGAAGTCGTTCGTGCCCACCGCCGTGCCCGTTGCAGTCAATCGCTGGCCGAAGATCTCCTGCTCGTTGTTCACCAGCGGTGCGGTGTTGTCGTCGCCGCTCCAGACCACCAAGTACTCGTTATTCGTGCTGTTGTAGACCGCAGCCGGAAAAATCGTGATGAAGTTGATGTCCCCTTCCGGTCCCATGTCGCTAATGCGAAAGTCGTTGGTGCCGATTTCGGCGCCGGTCGACGCGTTGACCAGTTGACCGAAAATCTCCAACTCGCCATTCGTCGCGTTGTCCCCGGTCCACACCACGAGGTACTCGTTGTTCGTGCTGTTGTAGGCCACTGCCGGCAAGAGGGCCTCGAAGCCGGAGGCTCCCGGTCCCATGTCGCTGATGCGGAAGTCGTTGGTCCCGACCTCGGGATCGATCAGCAGCGGATACACGGCCGCCTGGAGCGCGTCTGCGTCCACCACAATCCGCGTTCCACCGGCGGTGACCTGCATGGACGCGGCGATTTCGCTCCCCGTGGCGTCCAGCACCGTCACGTCTCCCAGGCTGATCGCGCCGGCCTCCGTCGACCACTGCCAACCGTCGCCGGTCGCCTCGAACACGCCCTCGCTCTGGATCGTGCCGGCCACGACCAGGTCGCCGCCCCCCAGTGCCAGCGGCTGCGGAATGACGAATTGCTGTTCAATGGCGTCCGCCTGGACTACATACTGCTCGATCAGCCCGCCGCGGTCGTAGCTGACCAGCGCCGCCACGCTGCTCTCCGCAGACACAGAACCCACCTGCACGTCGGCCAGCGGGTTGAACTGCGTGCCGACGTAATTCAACTGCCAGTGCCACTGTGGTCCGCCGCCTACCGGTTCCACAATTAGACCCTCGCGCGTAAATGTGGCTGTGTGCCGCGGGTTCTGTAGAGCAAAGCCCTCCGGGGTGGCTTTCAGATTATTCACTGCCAAGGCCACAGCTTGTTCTTGCGAGATAACGGGCAACGGCACCGCCGTCGCCGCGGCCACTGCAGCCAAGCTGTCCCAGCTGCCGCCGGCAGAGGCGGACAAGTAGTACCTGTCTTCCAGCCATTCGACGCGCAATGTGCGATGGCGACGCTGCCTGTGCGGCCCCCCTTTACCAGCACGGTTACTCGAACAGGCTTCGCGTTGCTTTGTGACTTCGAAGGATCGGTTCGACGACCAGCGCCAGAAATTCTTCAACATGGGAGCATCTCCTTGGAAAAAGGCGTGGCTGTTAAGACCGGGCTGCGCGACGCAGAGGGAGACGATTTCCCGTGGCTGCTCCAGAACTCGACGACCGAGAGAACTGCACGGACGTTCAGAATACGCTGGACAAAAATCTTGCGGCACGCGTTCAACGGAAGAACTCCATGGGGGAAAGAGGATCGCAACGGTTTGATGGACTGTCGAATGAGGTCAAAACACCGACACCAAGAGGGCTGAGCAATCCGCGGCAGGCGCGGAAAGCTCTGCTGATACTTACTTGAACGAGAGGCTCTTATTCGCCAGCCCCGCGAGTTGCTACTTTGGGAATCTCGTCGCGCAGCGAATTCAGGCCTGTCAGCTACGTTCCCCCCTTGCGAAAGACGGCATAGGCTTGGCCCGGCTTCAGAGACACGGTCAGTGCGCATATCGCCAAGCGGGGAGCTTCCCTGATTAGGTCGGTTACAAGCTCCACCATGCCGACAAACCTCGCGTCGCGCCCGCGCCCGCGCCAGTACCCGACTGCCCAGTCTTCGATGACATAGTATCCTCCAATCTTGAGCGCCCCATGGAATAGCGTGGCGAAGCAATTCTCGGTTTCTTTGGCAAAATGGGATCCGTCATCGATGATGATGTCGAATGGTCCGTGCTGGGAGGCGATCCGCATCAGGCCATCCGAATCGTTTTGATCGCATGCATGCGCCGTCACGTTGTCGGGAAACCGGCACTCCGGGATGTTCAGATCGATACCGACGATTTTAGAGCTCTTGTTCTCGAAAAACTCCGTCCAGAGCAGTAGCGAGCCGACCTTGTTGATGCCGATCTCCAAGAGCGCCACCGGCTCGTGCTTGAGATCGGAGAACAGATCGGCATAGACCTGGGCCAAGCCAGTTTGGAACTTATCGGTTTCTGCCGCGGTCACGTTGTCCGGCCGTCAAAAAAGTGCAATGAACCGACGCTGCGAGCTTCTCCACGAGGCTCGCAAGCACTTGCTGCAGCGCCCGTGCTTTAATCTTGGTTATTCACCCGTATCTGTGGTAGTTTTCGACGTCCAAAGCTCAGCTCATGCTTGTAAGAAGAGGCTAGCCGGAACTGTCGGGGAAGATCGAAGCATCTTAGAAGAAGCGCGGTCGCTGAATACGAGAACAATCATTGCCAAGTACCGATGCAATATAGAAGATAGTCTTTTCGTTTCCAGCCGGTCAATCGCTTGAGTTGCGAAAATCGACGACTACAGACTTGAGGTAAGCGGGCCTTGTTTCAGCTCGTTCAGCACCGGCTCGCACCCACCTGTTTCAACCGCTGGACTTACTCTGCGCGGATCTCATCGCTGCGGCAGAACGCGGAAGAAGCACTCTACCGTTCGCTCCCGACCTCACCTGCAAGCCCGGCCCTCCTTCGTGCTTCCCGCCACTTCACATTTCCGTACACAAGCGACTTGTGTTTTGCCACGCGATTGACCATCGTGTTCAGTTGCATCGCGCGTTCTGGGGCACGTTGAAGCTTTCGCAACTCCAATCGTACGACCGTTCCCCTGAGCTTGAGAATGCAAACGGACCCACCTTCTCCCGATTGCGGCGACAGCCGACGTGTACGTGGAAAGCGACAGCCGTGTTTGCCAGAAACCCCCCGCCGCCGCTTTCAAGCGGACACTCGCCCTCCTAGGTATCGAACGTGCGGTGTCATTGACTGCTGATAGGAATGCAATACGAACGATGATCACATTGCTTACATGCACGGGTGACCGACCATCTTTGTTTCGTCGGCTGGAATGCTGGATGGCCCGCCAGTCACTTCGATGGACCAATTGGATTGTTGTCGACGACGGAAGTCGTAGAACGAAATGCACACTTGGTCAACGCTACATTCGACTCGCCCCTGGATTGTCGCCGTTCGTGTCCTTCGCAAGGAATCTAAGCGTCGGATTGCGCGAGCATGATAACCTTCCAGATTCTGAATTCGTCTTTATTATTGAGGATGATGATTGGTACGGACCCAACTACGTGGCGTCGCTGCTTATCCCATTGATGACTCATGATCTCGCCGGCGAATCGTACTTTCGCTATTACAATGTGTCGGAACGATCCTACCATCATTGCGGCAACGCCCACCATGCTGCGCTCTGCGCAACAGCGTTTCGTGCCACGCTCATTCCACGCATCCTTTCTGTCATCGACGAGAAAGATGTCTACTTGGATCTTCGTATTTGGGCGCAGTTGAACTGCTCAAAACACCTTCAGCGGACTGGCCATTGTGTCGGGCTAAAAGCGCAAGCTGGCCGGCCTGGATTGACATGGGGACACCAACCACACGGTTTTCGTCCGGATCCAAATGGGGTTGTATTGAAGACGTGGCTCGGTGATGACGCAGCAGACGTATTGAACCATACGATCAATGGACACGACCAATAGACGTAACTCGTTGTGCCAAATGCATGATGTCGCGCGCAATTGCTATAGTGAGGCCCCGAACGAATGACCTTCAGGTTGGGCAGCCGCGCAGGCTGCGATTTTCCGGCACGGAACGAACTATGATCACATTGCTTACATGCACCGGTGACCGACCGCATTTGTTTCGTCGATTGGAACGCTGGATGTTGCGCCAGTCGGTTCGATGGACCAATTGGATTGTCGTTGACGACGGCCAACACCGCACCGAATGCACTCTCGGTCAGCAGTATGTGCGGCTGGAACCAGGATTGGCTCCGTCTGAATCATTCGCCAGGAATATGGACAGAGCACTTCTCGAGCATGAGCGACTTGCGAATTCCGAGTATCTATTTGTCATTGAAGACGATGATTGGTACGGGCCGAATTATCTCGCCTCTCTGGCCGTGGGGCTGATGACTCATGATCTCGCAGGGGAGCCACGTGCGCCATTTTACAACGTCGCGCACAGATCGTATTCAATCTGCCATAACGCCCATTACGCGGCGCTGTGTGCGACTGCATTCCGCGCGAAACTTATTACGAAAATCCTGCCGCTAATTGACCCTTGGAACACGGAATTGGATCGTCGCATCTGGGAACGAGTGGATTGCTCGAAGCAGCTTCAACGAACGCGGCATTGCGTCGGATTAAAGGGGCAAGGCGGACGTCCAGGGCTTTGTGCCGGTCATATTCCCGTCGGTTTCACGCCAGATCCTCACGGGACCGTGCTGAGGAAATGGATTCGCGACGACGCGATTGAAGTCTTGGCTCTGGGGTCGCCACAGGGAGTGGCGTGAGAATGCGTCGGGATTCGGCAAATCGCCGGTGGAGTAATGAATCGCAGGTCGTTGTCTTGTTCGGTGGCTTCGGTTCCAACTGGATTGGTGTGCAAATGAACGGTATTCGAATTCTGGCTGCGTGTGTTATCGTTACGTCAGCAGTGCCTTCTCTCTTAGGCCAGGAAGTGCTCACTCCCCCGGCGACAGATTCCCTCTTCCGTGAAACCGTTTCTCGGCTGGGCAACGTGCACATGAGTGCCCATCAGATTGCGCAGGTTAAGGAGCTCGCGGCCAGATTTGGGCCTGAGATTGAACAGGCGGAACGGAAAGCAGGGGAGTCGGAGGCCCAGAAGCACGCCCGCGACAACGCGATCGCGCGGGCAATCGAAATGGGTCTGCGCGGTGCACGGGCTCGAGAGTTGTTGAAGAGTGCAACGAGTCGAAGTGACGAAGAACGGGCCGCATTTCAGCGGGCAACACGACTTCGGCAGGAGTTCGATCAAGCTGTGATTGATTTGCTGACGGAATCACAACGGTCTGAGATTCAACGGCCTGCGAGACGCGTGGATTCGAGAAGCGAATTCCTGATCGTACAACTCTCACCAAGTCTTCGCTTGCCACCAAAGTCAACTGCAACACTGGATGACGCAGCGGCCGCGCTCGACCTTCCGCGTTTGAGGAAGGTGATTGCGCAGTATGGCCTAAGTCAGTCGGAACGGGCAGTGAAAGCTGAATTGCTGGATCGCCTTGACGACGCTAACAACAAGTCGACCGGCAGCGAAATCAGGTTGCTCCGCACATTCTGGCAAATCGATATTCGTACGATGAAACGTCTGGATGTCGAATCGGCCCTCCGAAGTCTCAATGATCTGGAAGAAGTGGAGCATGCGTATGCCGCACTCGGGCTTGAGGAACCCGCCACCTCGTTCCATGTTAATCCATCCGACGATCCCTATAACTTTCTTCAAGGCTATCTTGATCCCGCCCCCTTGGGGATTGACGCTCGGGCGTCATGGAGTGTGAACTGGGGCCAGGGAGCTGGGGTCGGCCTCGTGGATCTCGAGCGTGGATGGAATATCGACCATGAGGATCTAGATGCATTTCTCGAAAAACCGCTCTACGGCCAGAGGCTACCTGGGAATGATCATGGCACGTCGGTGCTTGGCGAGATTGTCGCGGAGGACAATTCCGTGGGCATCGTCGGCGCGGCGCCGGGCGTCGACTACGTTGCACTCACGAGCAGGTATCATGCCGTTTCGGGCCTCTCGGAACCTCACATCGCGAACGCGGTAACCGCAGCGCTGTTTTTCATGGATCCGGGCGACGTCTTGCTGCTCGAAGCTCAGACTGAAACGGGGTTTCCCGTAGAGATTGAGCCTTTGAACTATATTGCCATTCGACTTGCCGTTGCGAGTAGGATCATCGTCATTGAGCCGTCAGGAAATGGGAATCACAACCTGGATGCTTTTCACTACCTAGGGAGGCCAATATTGAATCGACACGCTAGTTACTTTCGAGACTCCGGCGCTATCATGGTCGGCGCGTCTGATCCGGCTAACGCGCATAATAAGGCTGGTGCATCAAGCTACGGATCTCGAGTGGATTGCTTCGGTTGGGGAAATCATGTGACGACGACCAGTTGCAGTAACGTACCTGATATCCTCGACAACGGTGGAGGAAATGATAATAAGAGCTACCGCGCGAAATTCAATGGAACGAGCAGCGCCGCCCCCATCGTTGCGGGTGCGGCATTGCTTGTGCAGGGTTTATGGAAGGCGAAATATGGAGCTGCTCTCACTTCGGCTGAGATGCGAGAGATTCTCTCTGACCCGCTCACGGGTACGGCGCAAGGTAGCTCGGTGCCTGGTCACATCGGGGTGATGCCTAACCTGAAGGCCATTATTGCGGCGAAGGGATTCGGTGAGGCGGCCCTCACGCCGGATCCCGGTTTCGCTGGTCAGATACATCAATGCCGATTATGTTGTCGCACTCCCCACCGAAGGGCCTTCCGCCAGGCCCACGCTCGATGTCGCTGATCGTTCGCTGAGTTCCCACCTCGACTGGAGAACACGTCATGAACCATGAGATCAAGATTGTGGCTGCCGTTCTCGCCTATATTCGCGGCGAGATTACCGCGTCCTGTATTGCCGACTCGTTTGGTGTTACTGGGGTTCAAGTTCAAGGTTGGAAGGACATCTTCCAGGTCGCGGGTGTCGTCGCTCTGATGAACGCGCTGAAATCCGGGGCTACATGTTGCGAAATGCTCACCGAGGAAGAGGATGGGGGCGAGCCGACGACGACGACCCGGCATCCATAATCGATTCCCATCATGCAAAGCTTGCCCAACGCAGGGCGAGCACGCTACTTCACTGAATTCAACAGGGAGCGGCGGCGGAGACAAATTCTTCACGATTGCGCTGTGAGAGGTGGCGGTCCGGGCATGAATGCTCCACGACTTACAATCGGAATGGCAACGTGCGACGATTTCGATGGTGTGTATTTCACATTGACGTCTCTGATGATTCATCATCATGAAGTCCTGAGTGACTGCGATTTCGTGATAGTGGATAACAATCCCAATTCTCTACATGGAAGAGCCGTCGAAGCGTGGGTTGATGGCCGTGTCCCGAACTGCACGTACCATGCGCTGCCGGCACCGTTCGGGACCGCTCCCGCCCGTAACGAGGTTTTCCGCCGCGCCGAAGGCGAATATGTGCTGTGCATCGACTGCCACGTCCTCATTGTTCCAGGAGCCATTCGCCGGCTGCTAAATTTTTTCCAGGCGAATCCTAGCTGCGAGGATTTGCTCATGGGGCCGCTCTTGCTCGACAACGGCGAACTGGCGGCGACACATCAACGGAACCAGTGGAGTAGCGGTGCCTGGGGAGTCTGGTCAATCGACGAGCGAGGACTCGACGCGAACGGCGATCCGTTCGAGATCTGGCAACAGGGAATGGGTTTGTTCTCCTGTCGAAAGGACGCGTGGGTCGGATTCCATCCTGACTTTCGCGGCTTTGGCGGATGCGAATCGTACGTGATGGAGAAAGTCCGACGGCGAGGATCTCGGGTGCTGTGTTGTCCTTGGTTACGCTGGACCCACCGTTTTCAACGACCTCTTGGAGTTCCCTATAGGGTTTCTCGTAGCGACGCGCGGAGGAACTATCTCATCGGCTTCCGCGAGTTAGGGCTGGACCCTGAACCGGTGGAGAGGCACTTCGCCAAGCTGGTTCGTGGTCCCAAGCAGGCCTCCGGCAGCCAGAAATCGCACATGTCTGATCAGTCGATCGTGCTCTTCGGCGAACGGCGGCTGGGTACTGTGAAAATGCGAGGAGAGTTGCTTTCAGCGCACTTCAATTGTCCTTTGATGGATTCGGGAGTATTCCCCGAAACGACTCGCTGTGACACCGCAGTCGTTGTCAAGGATTGCATCCCCGCTGTCCGGAACGCCGCGGACCGTCTTGTTTACGATCCGCTTGACGTCTTTTGGAAAGAATCGCATAACATTTCGCCTAAGGAATTCTGGCGCCGTAAATACGACGAACTGCACTTCGACGACATCATCGCGACGAGCCCTGCCTGCGAAACAGTGATGCGGGAATCGCTCCCTGCCCGAGTTCAGGTTCATCTAATTCCTCATCAATCGGACAGTCGAATTCATGAAAATTGGGTCAACCCCGATGGCCCGATTGTTTACGCTGGCCAGCCAGAGTTTCTGTCGAACGGGCTTGATCGAGTGCGATCTGCATGCCGATTGCTGGGCAAAGACCTTGTGATAGGCAAGTCGTGTGATGTGCTCGAAGGTGCCTCGTTGGCGCTCGCCCTCCGGCTCCGCCCCTATGACACGCCACTGAATCGCATTTGCAAACCACAAGTGAAGATCGCGAATGCAATTGCCGGAAATGTGCCCGTTGTCACGACGGATTGTCCGGCAGCGTTAACCTTGTACCCTGGAATCCCGAGCGTTCCGGTGGATTTTACGGCCCGCCAGTTGGCCGACGCCATGCAGCGAGCGATCGAAGGCGAGCGTCCATGGAAGCCTTATCGGGCTGATAATTATATCAGCGCAATCAACCGCCTGCTCGGGCTGCCATCGGTGATTGTCTTCACAGCCAGTTACGGCAATTCCGACGCTCCGGCGGATCCTCGCGAGTGTGCACCCGGTGTGCAATATCTTTGCTTTACGGACAATCCCCGACTCAAATCGAACGTCTGGTCATTCCGGATGTGCGCGCCGTCTCGCAATCCTCTCATGCAGGCAAAGGCCTGCAAGATTCTTGCTCACGAGTCACTCGATTGCGATGCGTCACTGTGGATTGGTGGCCGCGTTGAACTCCAGAGCCTGGAACAGGTGTTTCAGGATTTGTCAGCCGACGTCGCGTTGCCCCGCCATGTGAGTCGAAACTGCATCTACGAAGAGGCCAAGCACTGCAAGGCTGTACGTCGCGGAGACCCCAGTCTGATCGACCGATCGATCGCTCGCTACGATGATGAAGCACATCCACGTGATTATGGGCTGTGGGATACAGACGTTGTGCTCCGCCGTCACAATCAAATCACGAAGACTTTCAATCTCGAATGGTGGCGAGAAGTCAGTACGGGCACCCCGCAAGATCAGATTTCGTTGCCTGTTATCCTCCGCAGGCTATCCATGTCTTTTGAAACCTTGCCCCGCAATCGTCCTCGAACAACCGCGGGAAGTCATTCGCGTTGAATGGCGTCAGCGGGTCGCTCTGCACGTCAATCGCCATCGCGAGCGACCCGTATCCCAATTGTGAAGCTCCGGTAGTCGCTGCGGTTCGATTGTCGGTTCGAGGAGCGGGCCTTGGACGAGGAGTAGTCGAACGCTCCCGAACGGAGAGCTCGTTCGCGGTCTTGGATTAACCAATCCTGGCACCACTCGTAAAGGTTGCCATGAACGTCGAACAAGCCCCAGGGATTGGGCATTTTGCTTCCGCAGATCGCTGTCTGATTGGAGAGGTATACGGCATAACTCCCGAGGAAGTGCTCGTCGTCCCCTGAGACAAATTCCGTTGTCGTTCCTGCTCGGCAAGCATACTCCCATTCCGCCTCTGTCGGCAGACGGTAGCCACCGGAACCTGGGACCAACTGCCAGGCGATGTCATCCCAGACGTAACTCTCGTCTCGGTGCTCCCGGCGACTCAACCAGTTGCAGAACAAGACCGCGTCGATCCAGCTGACACGCTGAACAGGATGTTCCAGCGATGGGCTTCTCGCGGGATCGGCCCCCATCCAGTTCACAGGCTTCAGACTCTCAGGGCAGGTCCGGTCATCGATGAATGTCTGGAACGTGTGACAAGAGATTTCGCGGTCGCTCAACCAAAAGCCTGGCAATTGCGTTGTGAGGCCGGTAGCGAGCGCGCTGCCGACTGGAGGTACCTTCACCATGGTCATGCCGATGCTGTTGACCTGCCAGTCCCGGCCGGCATTGACCGATACGTCCAGATCGGGCAGGGGTCGTTGCCAGCGGCGAAGCGCCCATCCCGCGGCGCTATGCGTGGCCGAATCAGGCATGTCGCAATACCATAGGGCGAGTTTCTGAGCCGCGGCATTGAGCTCCGATGGCGGCAGGTCATCCCTGGGAATCGAGCCGATTCCCAGTAAGATGCCAGACCGCAATGCGCCTGAGTCAGACTCGACGGTTCCTTCGACAAGACGTGCGACAGAGCCATGCCACTGCGGGATTGTGTCGATGAAGGTGACTCTCTCAATGGGATCGGAACCGAGGCGCAGCATTTCCTGAGCCGTCGCCGTTTCACCCAATTGAAGTAGCGTGAGGGCAAGTCTTGCCTTGAGACGCCAGTTCTTCTGAGACTCTGCACGCTCAATCATCTCGTGGAGCGGTCCGAGAACAGAGTCGCCGCAGCCGTTCAGTGCACCCACGACGTTGGAACACTCATGCCTGCCCGCGGTTTCGATGCTATCGATCAAATACTCCAGTCGAGGTTCCCCGAATTGGGTCAACAGAACTGCGGTGCGGAGCCGTCGTAGTGGATCGGCGCTAGTGTCTTCAAATCGTTGTCGCAGAAAGGGCAGGGCATACTCCCGGAGCGGCTCGAGGTTTCGAGCGGCGTAAGGGACGGCATCTGCCGGTGCGACTAACGCGGCGTCGACCAGCAGTTCCGCCTCCCTGCGGTGCTCCTGGACGATGCGATTCCTCTGCTCGGAGACGAAGTTCCAGGTCAAGGCGCCCAGAAGTGTCATCGCTGCAAGTGTCAGGGCCCAGCGCTGCCCGTGGAACCGGGCCGCCGCGCGCATTACCATTCTCTCTTTCGAGCTCCAGGAAGCGGCGTTCGTCAGTAATCGAATTCCAACATAATCCCACGTTGCGGGGAGCCGCTTGTTGTCGGGTTTCGCTCCCCATTCGGCCGCGATGTCGGCCAGCCGCAGCTCGGCCCTGCCCCTCATTCGCTCGGCTTGTTTGCGTGTCAGCCATGTTCGAAGAGACGGTACGAGATAGTCGTGCGTGAGCTGGTAATATTTCTGACCTGTCTCGTAATGCGGGACCGCAGTTTCATCCGACGCTGCCCCCTCAGGATCGGTGGGTGTGATGAGGCGAATCTCACTGTCGAGAATCCTGATAAGTTCGTCAAAGTCCTGAGGACGCGAAACGTAGCCGGAGGCGTTTAGCAACTCCGCATAGGACTGCATCTGCCCTTTGATGTCAGTCCCGGCTTCCGGTAACAAGGCTTTGAGAACGGCACGAGCGGCTTTCTGGTGCAGCCGGTGCGTTGGAACGGCCGCCGAAGAACTGAATGTTTCTTCCAGATAGGTCACTCCCACACCCTGAGTCCCACCTACTTCGCTCAACGTCGACGAGGTCCACGGTTTGCCCTTCATCATTTCAGCAAACAACGCCAGCCGTACGCAAATGACCTTGTCATCCTCGGCTAGTCCGAACACCGCTTGATCTACGAAGGTGATCTGGTCCGCGGTCAGCAAACTATCTGCAACAGGCAGCGCACCGAAGGCTCGACCAAATGCTGACAGAACTTTCCTCGCGTGACGTGGATCAAAGATATCAACGGGAGCAATGTTCTTGCCCGGTAATAACTCAATCTCTACTGCGGCCATGAACCGAGTCGCCGCCATCCAGAAATCATCCCGCACCATCACGATCGCTTGCAGCCTCCCACCGTCGCACTGCCGCAAGGCCTGAATCAACTGCTCCCCCGCTTCGGTCGTGCGTGCATGCAACCATTGCTCGAACTGGTCCAGGACGATTGCGATCTTCGTGCCGCGCGGCAGCCAGACTCCCTCCCGCAATGCGGCAAACACATCCGGCAGCGTTGCCTCGGCCGGGATCTCGGGGCAAACTTTTCGCAATCCTTTGAGGACGCGCACTTCCGTGTCCTCGGCCGTCGCTTCGACGTAGATCGGCAGCACCTGCGCCGCGAGTCTCGGTAACAAACCGGCCTTCACAAACGACGATTTGCCGCAGCCGCTTGGACCGTACACCAGTCCGACGGCGAACGTACGGTCGGCGTCGGTTTCCTCCATCCGCGTCTTCCAGAAACGGATGCTCT
>CAZFLF010000090.1:0-11931 GCA_964519825.1 uncultured Pirellulaceae bacterium
AAACGAGCTCCACGAACTCGGGCATGGATTGCTGGCATTGCTTGAAGCAAAAGGTCGTAGCCTTTGTTGGGTGCCAATCGACCAGCAGCAAAAATAGTCTTCGCTGACCACCGCATTCGTTGCCGGATCGCAAATCGTCGCGCCTCAGAAACAGGGTGGAAGAGCGCGTCATCATATCCAGGCGGAATCTGTACTACCTTACAGGTGGGAAGGCTGTACTCATCGCTTTCAGTTAGACAGCGGGCCTGCTCTGCTACAGTAGCAACAACGAGGTCAGAGCGATGATAGACAACTCTCTCTCGGTGAATCCGCTCATCCAAATTATCGGCTATCGCCGGCCCCTCTTTTCCCCACGCTTCCTTCTCGCGTTTTAATACTCCAATTGAGTGTGGGACATGGACATGAGGAATATTCCACTCGCGCGCAAGCAGAAGTCCAGCAATTCCAGCATCCCAATAGTGGGAGCAAATAAACGCATAGTCACGATCGGCTATGATGGGGCATTGGCGAAGATTCTCTACCCACTCAGGGAGTACTCTTGACAATGCTTCCTTGGGGATAAAGCCAGGTCCACCGCACGGAAAACGATGAATCTGCACGCCATCGGACACCATCTCGTGTGCGGAACGGTCCCCAAATTGACGCGTGACGATATCGACATGATTTCCCTGTCGCGCAAGCGCCTTTGAAAGTTCCAGGACATAAACAACCTGCCCCCCTGTGTCCGGTTTGCCCAGCTCTGCCCGAGCAGCGACATAACCATGCGTGGAAACCATGAGAATTCGTGCCATTAGTTCGTTTCCAATTGCTACTCGAAGAAACGCGTTACCCGAAAAGATTCGGTCGAAGTAGCCGCATTAGGTCGTAGCTTTGCCAATACTCGCACATCGGCTCGATGTCCGGGGATAACGGAATATCTGGCGAAGAACGGTTCCTTTGCAGTTCGTTGGATGCAGATAGCTTGCCCGGACATCCGACAATGAGATTCCAGCAACGAAGAATGATAGATCCCACATTCCCGCTCCGCGGTCGTGATCAAGACGTGGTAGGCGATTCAAAGCACTTTCGGTGCCGGGGCGACGATCAGCGCCGCAACGTGTCCTAATGCCAGCGAAAGTGGCGATTTGAAGAGAACTCTGACGGAGCGGATGGGTTTATTGAACCAGTAACTCCGACATTTCGTCGTAGTTACGACATCAATGGTGACGGAATGTCGTACTTCCGCTCAACGCATTTAGATGAAAAAGCCCGGATGAATCAGCTGCGTCATGCATGCGATGCCCTTAGTCTCCCCAGGCCGCAAGTCCCCAAGCCTTGAGCTTGCGTTGCAGGGTTCGAACAGAAATGCCCAGAGCTTCCGCCGCACGTGTGCGATTTCCACGGTGCCTTTCGAGGGTGGTCAGCACGGCGCTTCGTTCCAGGTCATGGAGGCTCTCAGGTGTCTGAGGCGCTTCTATTTCCGGCAACATAGGCTGATTATTTGAAACATAGTCGGGTAAGTCTTGCAGCGTTAACGACTCGCCCCGGCACATGACGACCATGTGTTCCGTCAAATTGCGTAATTCGCGCACGTTTCCCGGCCAATGGTAATTCAGCAAGAAGTCCCGTAGGTCTGGTGCCATGGCAATCGGAGCGCGCTTGAGGCTATGCAAAGCATCGGCGATAAATGCGTCGATCAATTCCGGCAAGTCTTCACGACGTTCTCGCAGCGGTGGCAGCTGTATGGTTAATACGTTAAGCCGATAAAACAGATCAGTGCGAAATTGGCCCTTTGAGATTAAATCCGGCAAATTGCGGCTTGTGGCTGCAACCACTCGAACGTCAATGCGTCGTTCCTCGTTGCTCCCAACGGGATTCACGGTCAGGTTTTCAAGAACTCGCAGCAGCTTCGCTTGAGCGGCCAGTGGAAAGTCTCCAATTTCATCGATGAAAAGTGTACCTCCGTGAGCGGCCTCAAAGCGTCCGATGCGATCGTGCACGGCTCCGGTGAATGCGCCAACGACGGAACCGAAGAGTTCCGATTCGACAAGTGTTTCGGGCAGAGCTGCGACGTTAACCGCAATGTAAGGCCCATTCTTTCGAGGTCCCAATTCGTGCAGGGCGGTTGCGATTAGCTCCTTACCAGTCCCAGAATCGCCCAGAATAAGCGCCAAGCTGTTTACTTGCGCGGCTCGCTTGACTCGCTCCAACACATCAAGCATTACTGCCGAACGACCTAGAATTCGCCCCAGCGATTTGGGTTCCAGATTGCCCCCAACGAAACTCGGGCTGAGCAAGTCACGGCTTTCTAGCGTCCGTCGAATGAGTAGCAACAACTCATCTGGGTTTACCGGCTTTGTTAAGTATTCCACGGCTCCTAACTTCATTGCGCTTACTGCGGATTGCACCTCTCCAAAGGCAGTGACCATAACAAAAGGCGTTTCAGCCCGACGTTGCTTCCACTGTCTGAGAATCTCGACGCCGCTGTCGGTCCCTAGTCGCACGTCGCATATTACAAGTTGGATGGATTCGGCCAATCGGTCCAGCGCTTCAGCTGCATTGCGTGCGGATACGGTTTGATATCCTTCCGTTCGCAAGAATCGAGTCATTGCATCCCGCTCGCGCGGTTGGTCCTCGATAACCAGAATTCGGTTTTTTCCTGTCATGCGACTGATGACTCCTTGGAACTGGACTCGCTCTTCGCCGATGGCCAACGCACGCGAAAGCAGCAGCCTCCACTGGTGACGTCCTCGTTGGCGATCATACCTCCCGCAGCCTCAACGAGACTACGAACTAAAGCAAGTCCCAGTCCAGAACCTCCCTCTTTGGTAGTGAAAAAAGGCTCGAAAACCTTTTCACGATTCGCCGGAATTATTCCTGGCCCATTGTCGATAATGCTCAACTCGACCATGCCATTACGTTCGGCGAGGGAGATCCCAATTTTTCCAGACCTCTGGTCTACTGCCTCGCGCGCATTTCCCAACAGATTCAGGAGGATCTGTCGCACGTGTCCCCGGCCAGTGGTGACAAAAACTGAGTCCTGAGGTAGTTTGAGATCAATTTCTATTCCCGTTGCTTGAAAACTAGGTTTCAGAAACTGCATTACGGCGCACAGTTCTTTGCAGACATTGACGCGTTCTGACTTCGCGGGCTCAGGTCGCGCGTATCCTAACAAGAGGTTAATGAGTTCGTCGACGCGCTCAATTTCACGCACGGATTCTCCCAGCATGACAGCAATTTCATCGGGGTCTAAACAAGCATCGCCGCGGCAGACTCGATCCGCGGTAAAAAGGTTGAGCCGAACGGCATTCAGAGGGTTGCGTATCTCGTGTGCCAGTCCAACGATGAGTTGACTTAACTCAGTGACTCGGCGGGCGTGTGCCAGTGCCAGTGCATTTTCTAGCGCGGTAGCTCGGCGCGTGATGCGGTAGAGGAAAACACTCGAAACGAGCACAACGCTGAGGATACCGCCCACTACAATTCCCCATCGCTGTAAGCTGCGCCGGCGTCCTTCGGCAATGCGAGTCTGAAGCCATTCCCAATTCATTCCCGCGTGATAAATACCTTGCTTTTGACTGCCCAATTCTATTGGAACTCCCACGTCTAATGATCGGGGTCCTCCCGTTAACGCCAGGCAACTTGTTCCGTAGACGCCTGGACCCACTCCTTCAACTTCCATTTCCCGCCATTGGCTGACTAGTACCTCACCTTCTCGTTGGGGATCACTGTGTGACAGCACTAATCCAGTGGGATCGACCACCGCAGCATAGAGGCGATCGGGAGCTGGAATTACACGCTTCCAACGTTCGCGAAGCCAAGTTGCATGTGAGGCTGCCTTGAGATCGGGCTTTGAACCCATGTCCATGAGTTCACTCTCGATTTGCCCAGCGGTCCGTTCGGCATGAGAACGGACCCGGGTAACCTCCGCTTGCACGATACCGAGTTTAAGACGTTCGGAGTCTTGGTACGCTCCCCAGCCACCCAACAGCAAAACCAATAACAATGCTGCAGCGACACAACTTGCCGAAGCCCACATCACTCGAATTCGGTGCCGAACACTCATCGGCGCGGCGGAAGTATTGGTCGCCAAGGATTGGTACCGCATAGTTTAACTACACCATCGGGGACACCGGTCGCACATGGAGCAATTCTAGCAAACCTGCGAGATTTGCCGATTACTTTTTTGCCGTCCTCGTACGCAAACTACAGCCAGCTCCAGAGAATCCAGAAACCAGCAGTCCTCCGAGAACACATGCTCACGGAAGGCTTCCGTGGTCCCCAGGGCTGGATTACTGACGATTTTCTGGCCTCAGATGACACGCATCAGCTGGACATGATTATCGATTTGGTTATTCCGTGGTACTTCGGTTTCTTTGTCTCCTGGCAAGAAGCCGCCGGGACAAGCCAGTGTGAAATCCACTGGGTGACGTACGAAGACATGATCAACGATTTTCACAAAACCATTGCAAAGGTGCTTGAATTCTGCGGCAATGTGGCCGACCACGATGTTATCTACCAAGCAATCTGCCAAGCAAAAACCATGAACACACGCATGAACCAAGGCGTCGTGGGTCGTGGGAAAAGAGTCCTAACGGAGGAACATACAGAACGCATAGCCGGGTTTGCAGGACATTACCGCTCGATCGATTTTTCACTGATCGGTATTCGCAAAAACCGCTACCCACGCTAAAGAGTGAGCGCACATTGGAGCGAGCCTTTTGAGATAACCGCTAAATGTCAATCACAGGCAGAGTTATCGCGTCGCATGCTACGTGGACTGAATTTGCAGTCGTCAACAGAGTCTCAAGAAGCTGTGGCTAAGGCGATCCTGCGGATATATTGCGGCATTCCCGCGGAATACGTATCGGAGATTGGTGCGTGGGATCGGATAATCGTTTGTCGTGAGGAGCGGTCATTGAACCCGTTGAAAGCTCTAGAAGAGTCAGAAGACCCCCGTATTCGTTTTGCTGGCGAGCGAACGCTGCTTGCTTGGATTCGCACGGGCTTGGCCATGATGGGTTTTGGTTTTGTCGTAGCTCGATTCGGTTTGTTTCTACGCGAAATGAGTGCTGTCCGCGGAATCCCGATTCCGTCATCTCCCGGCTTGTCAATTTGGATTGGATCATCGCTGATCGTATTGGGTGTAGCGGTGAACCTAATCGCGGCAATGCAACACGCCAAGTTTCTCAGACGCCTTCAGCGTGGAGACTTCTATGCGCCTCCCACTTGGTCGCTTGGAATTATCGTGAGCATGGTTCTCGCGGTGATAGGAATTGGCATGACGATGTATCTGATCGTTTCGATAAGATGAAGTTGGGAACCAGTTGCATAAAAATGGTGGTGGCGGCGAGACCCTTTGAATCGTCAATGGCTGGGGAAGAAAGCTGGACTAAGTCACGCCCGCTTCTGTCTGTGCTTGGGGCTCTCCCGCGCGGTGACTTTTCCCGTTATTTTGTCAGCCAATTGCCGACGGTCGCTGGCCGTTACTCAGGCGTCTGCTCCTCGTTAGGGCAAGCTCGGAATGCTCTTCGCCATCGGCGTGGCCGTCCGCCGCATGATTCCGAGTGATATTCCCCGGAGTAAATCGGCCGTCGCCGGGCAACTCAACATCGACCAAACTTATCCCGCCCCGCGCAATGAAGTTATCTCCCAGCCCTCCGGAATTCGCTCCCGAGCTCGCGATGGTGGATAGCCCACGCAGTCGCGCTCCGTCGGCTGGGCCAACCGATTTTCAGTGACTCGCAAGGCTATCGGTCAACTCACTCATGTCAGGTTGATTGGTCACAAGGAGTAGTCCGCCATGCCCGAGTCTAACGACACTCTGGCAAACTGCTCCAAAAATGGCGGAGTTTCAAGCGCCCATCGCTGGCCAGTTTTGGGCGCCCACTGACATTACAGCGTCTTAATGGTTGACCCGAGTCTGATCCTGCTGCGATTCCGGGCGACAACTCGTTAGAACCATAAGCCGGTGTTCCTCGCAGATTACGTACAACCAGAGTGCCAGACAAAGCACGGGCAGCAGCATGATGATCGCTGCCTGACTCCCAGATACCCTTTGCACCCAGAGGAGTGACAGCGTAGCGCCGCTCAGAGCAAGTCCGCTATAGAGCAAGGTCACAAAGCGATGAGAGTGCCCGGCCAAGATGAGGCGCTGATAAAGGTGCGAGCGATGAGCGGTAAAGACATTTTCGCCACGACAGAGGCGGCGTACAAACGTGAAGATGCTGTCAAACAGAAACGGCCAGAGGAGCAGCACGTTCGCTACCAAGAGACGGTCTTCACCGTGGTTAGCCAAAAGAGGGATAACCGCAAAAGTGTAACCCAGGAAAGCGCTCCCAACGTCTCCCATAAAAATACGAGCCGGAGGCCAGTTGTGGGCCAGAAAACCTAGGGTGCCGGCTGCAATGAGCAGTCCAAGTATTTGGACTAACGGTTCTCCCAGAAGCCAACCAAGCAGAGTCCATCCCAACCCGGCGACCAGAGCCTGTCCTCCCGCAATGCCATCAATCCCATCCATGAAGTTATAGGCATTGGTTAACCCCACAATCCATAAGAAGGTCAGGGGAAGACCGATCCAGCCTAGGTGTATTGGCCCGAAAACAGGAACAACGGGTGTCTGCCAATATCCATAGCCGCCAATAACCAGGAGTGCTCCCAGGCTATGAATCAAAAATCGCCTACGACTTGATAACGTGTGGAGGTCATCCAGCCAACTGACCACTGCAATAAGTGTGGCGCCACACGCATACGGAAGAATCATCCCGCGCGACTCTTCGGGCCTAATCCAGCCATAGATTAGCCAAGCGCCGAGAGTGGTCACTACGATCGCGAGACCACCGCCACGAGCCGTTGGCCGGCTGTGGGAACTGCGTTGATTCGGAATATCAAGCACCTGACGCTGTTCAGCCCACCGGCGAATGCCATAGACTATGAGCCACGAGAGGGCGGAGACTGTCGACAAGAGAAACAGGCTATTCATGCACTTGCTATCTACTCAAAACCAAGTGACGACGGTGCTCAGGAGGTAATTACCAGATTACCCATTGGACCGATACCAGTCTACTTCCCGTTTGAGACCGTCGCGCAACTCCACCTGCGTATGAAAAGTGAATGTCCGGGCAAATTTGCCGGCATTGTAGCTGTCCTCAGCCAGCCATTTCCGCAGGGTACCGTGCCAAGCCCCCACGCGACCGCGCCCTCGCGAGAGGCTAGCGGCTATCTTTGTCAAAGTGAGGAGTGGGGACGCCGGCATGTGCCAACCAGGTAGTCGCCGTCCTAATGCCGCGGCGAGACCTTCGACTACATCGCGCATCGCGCAAGACGGAGCCGAAACATTGAACGTTTCTGTGCCGGAACCTGTGCTGCGTAATACCGCGACGCAAGCGCGGGCTACATCATCCCGATGGATCAGGCTCTTGCGATTGGCGCCTGTTCCAATCCAGATAAAGCGACCGCGATCAATCGAGCGCATTAGCCGGATCACATTGCCCGGATCCTCTTCACCGTAAACTGTGGCTAATCGAAGGATTGTCAAACGCATACCGGCGGATTCGGCCACTTCGATAACACGCTGCTCGGCCAGATGTTTACTCTGCGCATAGGGGCCCTCAGGCCGGCATGGTGACGTCTCGTCGCATTCCTCAGAGAGGTGTGAGCCATAAACCGAGACGGAACTGATCAATACGAAATGAAGTACACCCGCTGTGACGGCGGCCTGTGCAAGTGACGTTGCTGCCTGAGTATTCATTGCCATAAAAGCCGTCTCATTAGTTCGGCTTTTGCCAAACTGATGAGCAAGACCTGCAGCATGAACAACACAAGTTACGTTGCGCAAGAGAACACCGAGGTTTACAGGATTGAGAAGGTCCGCGGTAACATAGTTGGGTAGATTAGCGCGAGGGCGCTCGGAGCGCCCTGTCGTCCGTACTGCCAGCAACTCGGCCTGGCATTGTGCGGCAATGGCTGAGCCGACAAAGCCGCTGGCACCGGTCACCAAGACTTGTGGTGAATCCGCCAGACTGTTGAACGAATTAGTGTTGGCTGTCATCGATGTCTTTGACCACGGCTAGATAGGCTTCCATAATCGTTTTGAACGAATACTTCTGCTCTGCTGCAGATCGAGCGCGCGCCGCCATTTCAGCGAGACGTTGCGGCTGGGCTTGCGCGGCGAGAATGGCCTGAACAAGTCTCTCGGGTTGATGGGGTGGGACGACCCATCCAACCTGTTCTTCCTGCACAACGTGGGCTACTTCCGACTCTGAATCTGCGATCGCAATTATTGACTTACCGGCCGCCAAGGTGTTGTACGTCCGACTGGGCACGCCGACTCCTGCCATGCCGGCCACCAAAGAGATAATCGCAACATCGCAACCATTGAGAAACGTCTGCTGCTCACTACGTGGCTGATTCGGTACGATGGTGACATTTATGAGTGCATGTGTCTTGATCTGCTCCTCTACCCAGCGCTTTTTTGACCCAGACCCAATAAGCAGAAAATGAATGTCGTCTCGGTCTTTAAGGCTTCTCGCGCTCTCGATGATGCTTGCAAGATCATTCGGGTAACCCATATTCCCCGCATATTGCAATACGAACTTGTGCGTAATACCTAACTTCTGCAGGAGTGAGTTGTGACTGCGTGGATGTGGAGTAACCTCGTCGATGTCGGCCCAATTCGGTATGATAACGACTCGCTGCTGATCTTTAGTTAGCTTCTTTTCAGCGAGCATTTTCATATCGCGACCCAGGACGATGATCTTCTCGGCGCTGGAATATAATTTGTTGGTCAGACGTGCCATCAATCGTGTTAGCGTTGCATCCTGTTTGGCCTTTCCCACGGCTACGAGAACTTCTGGATAGACATCGTGGATCAGCAACACACACTTGGCGCGGCGTAATTGGCAGGCTGTCGCGATGAGAAAAGGCAGAGTGGGAGGATTGGTGACGACCACGACAATATCGTTGCGACCGATCTGTCGTAGCGCTTGCACAAAGATCGAAACACTGATTGTGGCAAAGTTGATTAATTTGAAGAGCAGGACATTCTTGTCCAATGTCGTCGATACGCACCTTTGGATGTGGACACCGTGTCGCGCCTCTCGACGAGGAGCACGCGCGCCACGCGCTGAATAGCTGGGCTGACCACAGAGGACATGAACCGGATAATGGTCGGCTAGGCCCTCTGCGATTTTGGTGAGCAGATATCCTGTGGAGGTCTCTTCCGGATAGTATAGTTCCGAAATCACCCAGATCTTTTTCGGCATCAGGTAATCACTTTTTCGATGTTCGCACCTGCTGAAGGCCAGCCGGCGAGCCGAATCCAGGTTCTTGTCAGGGAGAGGAGCACATTAATCTCACTTGTAATCGATCCGTCAAGTTTTTCCAGAGTGACGGTCGTTCACGTTCGACTCCTGCGGCACGACAGGAAACCCCTTGCGAAGCGGGATGCAATGAATCATTATCGGCGATTCCTACTAGCTTTATTCTGGTCCAAGTGCCATTTGGTTGCCGGTCGGTGTGAATTTCGTCGCCGAATCACGTCGCGTCAAAGTGTAGGGACTCAGCTCTTTCCGATGCCTTCCCGCGCTACGAGAGACTCATGTGGTTCGCGTGCTTTGTAATCCTTGTGGCAATTCTAATCTGGCAGGCCTGGAAGGAAGGGCCGAACCAAGCGATCGGCCGAGTCATGGTTTTGTCGTTACTCGTGCCGACGTGGATCGTCATAAAGGTCTGGGGATTTCCTCTTGATATACGGATTGCCAGCGGAATTGCGGCGTTGGGGACGTATTGTCTTCACCCGAAGGCCGTGTTTCGCACCCGGCTGGTGTTAGTTGACTGGGTGGCGATCGCATTGGTCGCAGTGCATCTTGCGTCCGATTGGAGTCTGGACGGTTTTAGTTGGCGCGTTCCAGTGCGAGCTTATGGGGAATGGGTTGTCCCCTATCTGGCAGGCCGGCTGGCGATCCAGAGCTGGGATGACGTGCGCAAGCTGACTCCAATTGTCCTCGGCGTCTGTCTTGTTCTTGCGACATGTGCGGCGATCGAAGCGATCGCCCGCGTGAATCTATTTGAACTTGGATTCGGCGTACGCCCCGTGGACGGGCCTGCGCGCGAACTAAGCCGCTGGGGCTTGAAACGCGCCTTCGGGCCCTTAAAGAATCCAATCTATTTGGGTGCCTTGCTCGTACTGTTATTTCCCTGGGCAATCTACGGAGCGGTACTCGCCGTGCGCCGCAGAGGGCCACGTTGGTGGTTAGTTCAGCCAGCCGTTGTGGCATTGGGAATTCTTTTTTCTGTCTCGCGTGCACCATTACTAGCCATGCTACCTCTACTTCTTGTAACAGTTGCGGCCGTAGAGAAAAGGTGGCGCAAACCCTTGATTGGTGTCGCGATTCTCGGCGCAGTGCTTCTGTTCCTCAATCGTCATGCCTTGCTCCAGTCCGATATTTCCGTGTCTGAAAATCGAAGGGAAAAAATCACCGTTGGCGAACAACAAGTCGAATATACGAGCACGTTGCACCGGCTCTATCTATTTGACGTCTACTGGATGGCCATGAAACGGGCCGGTTGGTTGGGATTTGGCACCGAGATGACGACCGGCTTCCCACCGCGCGTGCCTGTGGGCCCCCAACAGTTAGAGACACTGAAACGACTGTGGTGCGTCGATAATGCGTACATTCTGATGGTGTTGCGATTTGGCTATCTTGGTTTACTGACTTTCTTGTTTCTTGAGCTAGCCGCTTTGGGAACATTCGCCAGTTTGACGCGTGGACAGGGCCTGCGTCGCGGCGTGTTTGCCGGTAGCATGGCCGGCGCTGTCTTGGCAACTATGCTTGTTTTGTTCACCGTTTGGTTGCCTCACGATTTCGGCTTTTGGTTTATGTGGACTGTCGGAACTTCGGCTGGCCTGCGTTCGAAGCCAGCCAATCTCCTCCCGCCGCAAGACCATGGGGAGGCCGCTCCAGACGAGAGTTCAAATCATACATGGCTTGTTGCACGCTCACGGCCTTGAACCTAGGATGCGTTCACTGCCGTCATCCACGTCGCTCCCCTCTTGAAATTATTCGTGCTCCTCATGGTTTCACACCGATTCTCACCGCGCCGGTCAGGGTCGCAATCAGGACGCGAGTCAACCGCGCGCAGGGTCGCTGGTGCATACCGTTGCGGATCGGTTTCGCGCCCGGTCGCAATGCTGTTGACGTCGGTGACCTTGCTGGGCATCTTGGGATGGAGTCTGACTCATCGTTCACCGACAACCGTGGGCGGTACGAGTCAATCGCTGGTGGTCTATTGCGCGGCCAGCAATAAGAGCGTGTTGGAAGCCATCCGTCGCGACTACGAACGCGAGTACAAGACGTCGCTGCAAATTCAATACGGCCCGTCCCAGACCTTGCTCGCTCAGCTCGAAGTGTCCGGAACTGGCGATCTCTATCTGCCAGCCGACGACAGCTATCTGACCTTGGCTCGCCAACGGCAACTGGTGGTCGATGAGCTTCCATTGGCTCAGATGCACGCCGTGGTCGCGGTCCCGAAAGGGAACCCGAAACGTATTGAAAGCCTGGACGATTTGCTGCGGCCTGAAGTCCGATTGGCGCAGGCCAGCGACGAGGCAAGCGCGATCGGCAAGTTCACGCGCGAGAAGCTTAGCGCCAGTGGTCAATGGGAAAACCTGCGTGCCCACACGACCGTCTTCAAAACGACCGTCAACGAAGTGGCCAACGACGTGAAAATTGGCGCGGTCGATGCGGGGATCGTGTTCGACGCCGTCCTGCATGACTACGACACGCTTGAATCCGTTGCCATCCCAGAACTGAAGGATGTCCGCGCCCATGTCGCGGTGGGAGTGTTAAGGTCAAGCGGTCAGCCGCAGCAGGCGCTGCATTTTGCCCGTTATCTGGCAGCCCGCGACAAAGGGCTGGCCCGATACCGCGAGTTTGGTTTCCAGGCGGTTGAAGG
>CAZFLF010000091.1:0-11918 GCA_964519825.1 uncultured Pirellulaceae bacterium
GAACGTGTTACCCATGAACGTCGCTGCGTCGTCGCCGCTGCCGAGGTCGACGGAGGCGTCGAACGAGCCGTCGATAGCGCAGCACTGGATGAGGGCGAGGTCGTCCCCGGAACCGCCGGTGATGGTCAGCGCCAGCCTGCCCCCGAACAGGTTGCCCTCCATCATCCCCGCGTAGCCGTCGCCGCCGATCTCGATGCGATCTTTCCCGGCACCGCCGTTGACGGTTAGTTGCGCGGCGCCGCCGAACGTGTTACCCATGAACGTCGCTGCGTCGTCGCCGCTGCCGAGGTCGACGGAGACATCGGCCGCGGCGGCGATCTCGTTGGTCACGAGGAAGGCGAGGTCGTCCCCAGAACCGCCAGTGAGGGTCAGAAACAGCCCTCCCCGGAAGTAGCTGTCCTCGAACGTCGCCTTGTCGTCACCGCCGCCGAGATCGACGGAAGCGTCGAACGAGCCGGCGATGATGTCGTTGTCGTGCATGAGGAACGTGTCGCGGCCGGCACCGGTCTCGACCGACAGGTTCACTCCGACGTCCGAGAGCTCGACTTCGGGCCCTATGATGCCCGCACCCGAGGTCCAGTTGCCGAGCGTCACCACGTCGTCGTCGCCGCCGGTGTTAACCAAAATGCTCCGGACGCCCGACATCGTCTCCCCTTTCCCCTGGAAGGCCCATTGCCCGGTCAGCACGACGGTGTCGGCACCGCCGGCTGTGTTGACAAACACCTCCGAGACGTTAGTCACCGTCTGCTCCAGCTGGTCGTACCTCACATGCAGGCTGTAATCGCCGATCTGGTCGCCCGGTCCTTGGCCGACGATGGTGACCTGGTTTGCTTTAGCGTCGCCGTCGACGCGCAGCTGAAACGTGCCGTCGACGAGCGCAATCATCTGGATTCCACTGAGTACCCGGCGGTCTTCCAGAGCCTCGACACATGGACGGCACAGCGACGGCTTACGGATCGCTTTTCGGCCGGCCGGCGCGGCTCGACGGAAGGAACGGCGGGCCAGAGTACGAAGATTGGATAGGATGTTCATGCGCGGTTCTCCCATTCGGACGCGGTCTGCAATACAATGGGAGCGCTTTGCGCCGGCGCGCAGACCAGGCGCCGGGCGATGCGGGGCCGGTGAGTTCGTTGCTTCGCGGCGTGGACTCACCGGCTGTTTTCGTTAATCGAACTTGATGTAGCACTCCCCGAGCCGGGGAGGCAGGCATTTCAGGTTGCTATTTCTTGTTCGCCATCGGCACCGGCGGCATCCGCAACAACCGCAGCGAACCGTCCCAACTGTTGACCAGGGCATCCCTGCCGTCCGCCGTGATCCCTGCGACACCCGCCGGTCCCTGGAAACCACCGTCGAACTGGCACACCTCTTTGCCCGTGGCCACGTCCCATAGGTAGATGGTCTTACCCTCGGAGCCGCTCAGGAGGCGCCGGCCGTCGGGCGAGAACGCCATGCCGGCCGCCCAGCCCTTGTAGCCGGTGAACCGGCGGACCTCATTCCCGGTCTCGACTTCGAAGAGCCGAATGGTGTTGTCCGACCATGACTGCGCCACGTGCCGGCCGTCCCGGGTGAGCGCCCCCCCGCCGCCTGCTTCGCCGTTTCCCAGAGGGCGGACGGACTTGCCCGTCGCCACGTCCCACAGGCACGCCAGCCCGTCCTGGCCGGCGGTGACGAACCGTTTGCCATCGGGCAACACGGCGACCCAGCGGACTTCGTGCTGGTGGCCCTTGAATTGGCGCACTTCCTCGCCCGTCTCCACATCCCACAACCGGACCTCCCCGGGGGGGCTGTCGTCGCCGCCCGGTCCCCCGACCGAGACGACCTGTTTGCCGTTGGGTAGAAAGGCGGCGCTCATGACGCGACCCGTGTGCTTCGTGAAACGGCACAGCTCCTTGCGGTTTTCCAGGTCCCACACGCGGACGGGGGAGCCGCCCCCGCCGCCCGCGACGGCGCGCTTGCCGTCCGCCGAGATGCCTAGACAGAGGACCGAGTCGGTGTGCCCTTCCAGGCGGTGCAATTCCTTGCCGGTCGCCCGGTCCCAAAGCCGTAGTGCGAAGTCAGTGCCCTGCGCCCAATTGCCATCTTTGAACAGGTTTCCGCCGCCGGTTAACACATACTTGTCGCCGAGACAGAAGGCCGCCGTATAAGTGGCCTCTTGCGGGGCCCCTTGAAACCGCCGGACCTCCGTGATGACCGGCGGGCCGAGCCGCACCTTGACGATCTCTTGGCCGTCGCGCTCGAGCGTGAATTGGTTCGTGGATAGCGTCAGGCTCTTATCGCTTTCGCCGAGTTCGATCTGATAGGTGCCGGCCCTCAGCGTGACCGTGCGGCCGCTCTTCTTGTCCACGATCTTCGCCGTCTGGTCGTCTTGCTTGACGATCACCTCAACATCCGGGTCGTCGGTCTCGATGATGAGTTGGCCCTGGTTCGTGGTCAGGCGGTAGATTGTCGGGGCGTAGAGCACGCCAAAGCCGGCCAGCGTTACGAACAGCGCCACCATCAACCCGCGCCAAATTCCGCGGCGTGATCGCAGCCCGATCGGCAACTTCGCCGTCGGCGCCTGGGCAGGCTTGGTGGGACGAAGGACAGCGGGCAACACCGAACCGGGCTGCTGCAGCGAAGCCAGGTATTGCCCGAGCAATTCGGCCACTTCGGCCGCCGACTGGAAGCGCTCGGCCGGTTCCTTGGCATGCAAACGGGTAATGATGTCGCTCAGCCAGTCGGGAAATGTCGGATCGGCCTCCTGGATCGGCCGCGGCGTATCTTCACAGATGCGCTTCAGGACGGCCACGGTTCCGCCGGCCTGGAACGGCGGCCGGCCCGTGCACATGAAATGCAGGACGGTGCCCAGGCTGAACAGGTCAGAGCGGTGATCGACCGTGATACCCGACGCTTGCTCGGGCGACATGAAGTTGGGCGTGCCGGTGAGTTTGCCGGTCTGCGTCAGGTTGGTGTCGGCGACGGCGCGGGCCAGGCCGAAATCCGTCAGCTTCACGCGTTCGACGCCGTTCTCCAGGAGGATGTTGGCCGGCTTGACATCGCGGTGGACCAGGCCTTGCGCATGCGCTGCCGCCAGGCCGCAAGCAGCCTGGTGGCCGATGCGGAGGATTTCTTTCAGCTCCAGCGGGCCTCGCTTATCGACGCGCTCTTGAAGCGACTTCCCCGCGATGAATTCCATCACCAGGTAGGGCGTGGCTCCGGCCGGTTCGACGGCATGAACCGCGACGACGTGGTCGTTGCGGACAGCGGCGACGGCGCGGGCCTCACGTTCGAAACGCCGTCGCGCGCTGGGTTGGGCGGACAAATGCGCGGCCATCACCTTGATCGCCACGACGCGTTGCAGGTCATCGTCGAACGCCTTCAGCACAAAGCCCATCCCTCCGCGGCCCACGACCGCCAGCACCTCATAATGACCCAGGCGGCCCAGCCCGCCGAGCGTGCGCGCCGGCTGCAGAAAATCGAGATTCAGCTCCTCTTCGTCGCCGAATGGATCAGAGGGCTCACCGCTGCCGCCCGGCGGCTGGGACCTGGAATCCGCAGCAGTGGCTCGTTCGCCCACGGCGCGATTGAGTGTTGAGATTGCTTCCACGCTCATTGTCTCCATCACGGGTCGGTCCAGAAAACCACCTGGGTTGTCGTGCGCCCTCAGCAGCACTTCGATACGCTGACGCAACGACAAGTTTCCGGCGCAAGTCGAGTCCAGGAAGGCGGCGCGCTCACTCGGCGATTTTTCGCGTGCCTCGTGAAAGATCGATTCTTCGTTCATGGGGGCCCTCGGGCACTCCGCATGCTTGTCTATTAGGAGTGCGAGAAAAATGCGCAAAACGCCCCACCGATTCTCAGATTAATCGGAATTATCTTCGTCGCCGACCTCGGCCCGCAACCAGGCTCGGGCATAGGCCCAGTGCCGATCGGCCGTGGTTGGGGAGATACCGAGCACCTGGGCTGTCTGGTCGAGCGTCAAGCCTGCGAAGTAGTGTAGCTCGACCAGCCTGGCCTTGAGCGGGTCCTGGGCGGACAGGCGGACCAGGGCCTCGTCCAGCGCCAACAGTTCGTCATCGGGCTGAGACGCAGCGAGGTCGTCGAGCGGCAGGCGGTCCCGGCCGCCGCCACGTTTATGTGTTTGTTTGCGCCGGGCGTTTTCAATCAGGATGCGCCGCATCGCTTCAGCTGCAGCGCCAAAAAAGTGTTGGCGACTGACGAATTCTTGAGGTGTCTTTTGATCGACGAGACGGACGTAGGCTTCGTGCACCAGGCCCGTGGCATCGAGCGTGTGGCCGTGCTTCTCGCGCGTCATTTGCACCGCAGCAAGCCGGCGCAACTCGTCGTACACCAGCGGCATTAGCTGCTCCGCCGCCGACGGATCGCCGGATTCGATTTGCGACAGGATGCGAGTGACTTCGGACATCGCCCCATTGTCCAGGTCTGGTCCGTGATTGCAAATTGAATGGAGCTGGGACGTCACTACGCATCCGCGGCCGCGGCAGGTCTTCTACAAAGAGAAAAAATGAAAAAATGAGAAGACAGTCTAAGTGCGGCGCGGCACTGGGCAATGCCAGGATTTTAGGATGTTGAATTTCGACGTAACTAGACTGTCTGCTAGTCTAATACACGAGTGGCAAAAGCTGATCGGCGGCCAAAGGATCGCCGCGCTCCATGGCATTCAGAATTTGCGTGACATCGCTCATCGCGACCAATATAGCCACCGAGCGCTAATGACCACACACGGTCGGCCGCGGAGACCGACCCCGAGAACTTCGGCGGGCCTGTTGATGCATGCGTTCGATTAGTGCCAGGCGACGGGAGTAGCATCATTTATCTCGCAAGTAATCAATCCGACCGAGTCTACGGCTTTAATTTGTCGCCGATGCCACCGGTCAGCTGATCGTCGCCTTCTTCGCCATTCAAATCGTCTCTATCGCCATCGTCTGTCAGCGTCCCTAAATCGAATTCCGCCGCGAACAGATCGCCTCTGGACCAATCCGCCAAAGCCGCATTTAGCGAAGCGAGATCATCTTCACGCGCGACCGAGCCGCCGATCAGCAAATCGTTTCCAGTGCCGCCTTGCAGCTTGTCCTTGCCACGGCCGCCGATCAGGATATCCCAACCGTCTCCGCCCCGCAGATCATCGTCTCCGGTTCCGCCGCTCAGCACATCGTTGCCTCGGCCACCGCTGATGTGGTCATCACCAGCGCCGCCAATGACGACCTGAGAAATGGCGACATCTGCGCCCCCGTCACTTCCGCCGTCCGAGCCACCACCGTAGTGATCGTCACCGCCGCATAAATGCGCTACGATGCGAATGATTGACGAGGCCCGTAGTGTCAGCTTGATTCGGTCGCCGCCACCATCGAAACCACCGTCGGAGCCGCCGTCTGAACCACCATCGCTGCCGCCATCGGAACCACCCTGGTTAAGCTTGACATTGACCTTCAGTTCGTCCTTCTTTTCGTTGAACTTCAGGTCAACATGGTCTCGCCCGTCGGTGCCAATGATGTACAGCACACCCTCCACCAAGCCCACGCCTTGCGCCATGACAGTGGTCGTCCACGAGTTTGAGACACCTCCGTCATCGTCGATCGCCGTCACGGTTACAGTGAAGATGCCGCCCGTCGCATAAGTATGGCTCCCGCTAAATGTGTCGGCGAGTTGATCGACGGAAACCGACTCGACCGCACTGCCATCACCCCAGTTGACTAGCACCGTGTGCGTGTCGGGCAACCCAGGGTCAGTGAATGCACCGCTGATCGTCGCGTGACGGTCGGCCGAACTGTCACAGACTTCCGGCGCAGCCGATACCACACTCGATAACGTCGGTTGCACGTTCTTGACGTCAATCACGGCGGTGTTCGTATGGGTCTCACCAAAGTCGTCGGTCACCCGTAGTGATACGGTAACGCTGCTGGGGCCGTCCAGTCCGGCGGCCGAGAAGGTTGGCGAGATGCCGATTTCGTCGCTGCGAGTGGCGTCCATACCGGTTTCGCCGAAGATGCCGTCGCCGTCCAGGTCCCATTGGTAATCGAGCGTCTCGGGCAACTGCTCGGCGTCGGAACTGCCCGAACCGTCCAGTTCCACGCTGCCACCCTCCGCCACCGTGTACGATTCACCGGCATCTGCGCTCGGCGGGGTATTGATGCCGCCGTCGGGTAGGAACACGAGACTCATGTCGCCGTGGGACTGGTCTAGCAAGAAGTCGCCGAAGATCCAGACAAAGCTCCCACTCGAGGCGCTGGATTCGACGAACGAGAATCTCTGACCAATAACAGGAGTGAAGCCGTTAACCAAGTTCACGTCGAGAGCGCCCCCCAGCAGGGCCGAACCGAGGATGACGAGCTGATCGAAATCAGTGCCTACGTTCGGGCCTCCAATCTCGATTTCCAATACGCCGTACGGTGTCTGTTCGTAATCGCCATCGATCGTCAAAACTCCCGGCGAGCGACCTGGCCTGACTGACCCCGCATTCATCACAGAGCCGCTGATTCGACCGGTACCAGACAGCGTTCCTCCCTGAATCCTGACGGAACTCGTAGCAGTCAACGAACCGGAGACGCTCAGTGTCCCGTCGAGTTCGATCTTTAGGTTGGAGACTCGGACATCGCCAAACGCCGAGACCTGGCCGGTCGAGCCGGTCGGAGCGATGCGGGCGAGGCCACCGCCGCTGATGAGCGTCGCTGTATTCAGATCAAAATCGCCCGTAAAGCGTATTTCCGCAGTGGCGGCGACTTGAAACGCGCCACTGCTTGAGCCGCCTCCGACCGATAGCACGCCCCTCTGAATACCGATCGTCCCCGCGCTGAGAACCAAGCTGTCGATAGAAGAGGACTCGGCCAGAGAGAGTGAACCACCCAGGAGGATCAAAGATTCCTTACTTTCAAGGCTGCCGATTACCAGGTCGCCGCCACGATAAGTGACGGTGATATCTGTATTCGGGAGGTCGATCACCACACGTTCATCCGCTGTTGGCACGATGCCGGTGCTCCAATTGCGCTCGTCGTCCCAGAAACCACTCGTACTCCCGATCCAAGCGGTGGTCGTGCGATTGACGGTTATCGTAAATGTCCTGGACCGCGAAGTGTCCTGGCCACCACCGGCTCTGCCGCCGTCATCCGTGGCGATGACCACAAACGTCGACGTGCCGAAGGCGTTCAGCGCCGGTTTATAGCGGAGTGTGCCGTCATTGCTGACCGAAGGCAGGATCGCAAACAGGCCGGGATTGCTGACACCGCTGACGCTATAGCTCCCCATTTGTTCGGATTCATTTTCGGGACCCGGAACAAAGGCGGCCCAGTTCCGGACGACCCGCAGTCCACCAAGAGAAGCTGAGGTCAGCGTTTCGTTCACTGGCGGCGGGTCAACCGCGAAGAAGTTGGGTTGGTCGTTCACGGGATTGACAGCCACCGTAAAGACGCGAATAGCCGCGATTGTCGTGCCGTCCCACGCGGCGATCATGATCGTCGCCGCGCCGAACTGATCGGCGGTGGGTGTGAGTGTGAACGTGCGGTTTGCGCCACTGCCACTCTGCACGATACCCGCGTCAGGAATCAGCGCGGTATTGAACGACGTCAGGCGAGCGAACCAGTCTGTTTGCGATCCATCCACGTTTGTCACAGTAAACGGAACGGCACCGGTATTTTGATCTTCGTCGATGTGGATATCAGCGATCTGCGAGATGATCGGAGCCTGGCTAACCAACTGGCCGGGACCGAGATCGATGGTGTCGATGCCGCCACGACCGTCGAACAGGTCGTGCCCGTCTTCGCCAAACAGGTCATCATTGTTCAGGCCGCCGGCCAAGATATCATTTCCGCTCCCTCCATAGATCGTATTCAGGCCGTTACCGCCAACGATGATGTCATCACCTGCGCCGCCGCGCAACACGGTGGGGAGCGTGATCAGCGAGTTGATTTCGATCAGGTCATCCCCCTCGCCGCCATCGACTTCCAAGGACGTGACTTCAGCGGCGAGTAGCCGCGCGAGGGTCACTGCAGCACCTTGCCGGTTGAAGGAGCGGATGACGATGCTTTGGCCTTCCAACGTGAATTGCAAGTGATCGTCGTGCCGGGTTCCAAGCATGCTAATCGAGCCGTTGATCAGATTGACTCCCGCGCCGCCATCGAGCAGATCGGCGCCGCCGCCACCGACAAGGAGATCGTTATCTTCCTCGCCGAAGATCCTGTCGTTGCCGCTGCCACCGAAGAGTTGATCCGCGCCGTCGCGAGGACTGATCCCTCGAGGAAAGGACGGTGGCGGCGACGGATCCGGAGTGATGGGGCCTGTCCCGCCGTAGATCGTATTCGGGCCGCTTCCGCCGCGGACAACGTCAGCACCCAATCCACCGCGAAGTACGGTCGGTATACTGATCGCGGAACTGACCTCGATCTGATCGTTGCCTGCTCCGGCATCGACATCGATCCAGTCGATGTCCGATATCAACGCTACTCGCAGCGTGACCCATTCGCCATCGCCCGTGGCACCTTCGACCCGAAGCATTCCCGGATCGAAGAATCCCGAAGGGAACTGCACACGGGTCACGCGGATCCGCTCGTTCGCCTCCGTGCCACGGATTTGCAGAATAGCCGGTTGGTCCCTATCAAGTCGGAAGAGATCCGTCGTCACCGTTGTTGTTGGCGGCACCTCTACGCCCCAACCGAATTCGTGTGCAATTCTGTTGAATCCTACAGGAACGTCAATACAGCCAAACTTGACACCCTGGAAGCTGCCCAGGCACTTCTCTTTGGTAATGATCTCAATGCTGGCTTCGGGAATCGTGAACTTTCCCGCGGCGATTCCAATGCCGAAGTCGAATGTGTAGCTGGGATCGCTAAACGGTGCGTCGACGTTCATCCGCGCCGTGGTCTTGATCTGGCCGTGAATACTTGCCGCAAAGTCCGTCACATCGCTGCCGATCGTCAGGCTCGCCTCGGCCCGCAGATCGACAATCAGGTTGAACAATCCCAGATTGGCATTGAGCACCTGAATTCGCCCTCCTTGACCGTTATCGATCGCCACGGTGGTTTCCAACAGCCAAGTTCCATCGCTCGCACCCACAAACTCGGCCGTGGCCGCAAAGTTGTTCTCGAAAACGTTCACGTTTCCGGCCAAGGCCAGTCCGAAGGTTCTCACGCCCTCGGTGCTGGTGGTTGCCAGGTCGGCATCGAGACTCACGTTCACGAAATTGGTCTGCTTGCCGCCGAGATCGACATGTCCGTGCAGGTTCAGGTCGAACTGTCCCGCACCGGCCAACAAGCTGCCGGACAGATTGAGATTCGCGCCCAACATATTCGCGTTGACGTCGATCATCACCTGCAGGTTACTGCCGGCGACGTCAACCTCGACGTCCAACGTACCGCCGAATGAAAGTGCCGGCACGAGCTGCCAATGGTTCACGTCGGCAAACAATTCGACGCCCCGAGCGACGTCGATACTGCCCACCAGTCGCACGTCGGCGGCTCGGTATCCCGGCAGGCGGAAGTCGGCGGCCAGTGCGATGGCAAACGGCGAGTTTTTACCGATATCGATTGTGGCGGCCAGCGTTGCTATTGGCGGGCCTCCGGGAAATGCGAGCGCGATCGCTCCCGTCGCATAAAGATCGAATCCTCCCGGCGCGGCGGATAACTCGCCGGCAAAATCGGCCCGACTGCCCAACAGGATCGCATGCACGTCGAAGTTCAGATCGAGCGAGGTCTTGGTCAGGTCGATCGTCGCATCGAGTGAGCCGTTGAAATCCACCGCCGCGCCCAGCGGATGCCACTGGTCGATCGTGCCGGCGAGTCGCAGGTTGTCCTCCTCGAATCGCCCTTCCATTTGCACTTCGCCGCCCTGTCCCGGCAGGTCCAGCACAAAGCGAAAGTACAAGTGCTCTTCTTCCGCGAATGTGCTGAACGAAAACACAAACTCCTCCACTCCGACGCCACCGAGCGTAAAACTATCCTGGACCGTGGTCGCCATCCGGATGCCCTGCCGGTTGAGTTTGCCATCCGCTACGATAGGAGTGCCCAGCAGCTTGAAGTCCGCCTTGAATTCGAGCGAGGCCGCCGCCGGATCTGCGAAGGATATGTCCAGGCTAAAGTAGGCAACATCGATTTCAAGCGCGCCGGGAATCAATCGCCAATCCTGGATGTCCGTCTCGAGCAGGACGCCTTGTGGGCTGAAGGTCCCCAAGATCTGGGCGAAGGCAGGTCGGCCCGTGGAGTCCTCGCCGGGAAGGTCTAGCCGGCCGGAGAAGGTGAGCGATGGTTCCGTGAGTTTCAAGACGCCACGGAAGTAGGCGCCATTATCAGCGTCAGCATCCTCCGGTCCAGAAACGAGACCATCCTCGTAGACGCCGTCGGGACCATTGCCGGTGATGCCCACTCCAGCAATTTCCAGCGACGAGACATAGGCTTCCACGGTGGTCTCAGACGTCAGTTGGTTGAGGACGCCCACGAAGCTGACGCTGGTGCCGAAGATGTTGGCATCGAAGATGGCCGTCATGCCGGGGTCAAGCGTCCTGGTGCCGAGGGTGCCGCCTAGCGGTGCTACCGCGATGGTTCCTTCCTCAACGAAGATCTCGTCAATCCCGAGTTTGGTGAAGGGGTACCAATTCTTCACAGTCAGAGCCATAACCGGTTTGGTCGGGTCCACGACCAGCGCCGCCCCCACTATTCCTGGCACACCTAAACCTCGGGCCGTCTGAGGCGTCTCGACCTCAAAGCTGAACTCTACTTTGGGCGGCGGCGGCGACGGGGTGCCAAACGCAATGCCAACACCAATGTGCGCCGAAACGATGTTCAAGCCCTCGATGCCAAAGACATTCTCGACGCGAGTGTCTGGTATCAGCGACAGACTGCCAGTCAGGTCCGTGGTACCGAGTTCCAACTCGGCCCGCACGTGGATGTCTTGGCCTAAAATCGGGATTCCGACATTCGCCGCACGGCCGTCATCAACTCCGGCCCCGAGTACCCGGCCATCGCCGAACAACTCCAGCGATGGCACTCCGGTGATACGCAGCCCAAATGCTTGGAACTGCACAATCTCTCGTTGGGCGATCTCAAGAACCCACGGTTGTGTGAGGACGACCTTGGCTTCAATGAACAGGTCGGCCAGAGTTTCACCCAAGAGGCCGGCAATCTGTACTTGGCTGCCCCCCAGCCCTCCGGGAAGGTCCTCCGGCAGGCTGCTGGTGGCCAACAGGTTGATCCCCCTGAAAACCTGCCGCTGGTTGGCCGACAACTTGCTCGGCCGAGGCGTCACTTCGGTGACCTCGTCGAGATCCAAAACGAAGTCGTAGCTGCTGGCCACGATGAAGGCGTCTTCCACCGTCAGCAAGGGAACGGGCTGCCAGGCGTTCTGGGGCGTTGCCGCAAGCCAGAAACCGCTCCCCGCCTCCGAGGAACCGGAGGTGATGTAGGCTACGACCAGGAAATCGGAGCCAAACACGGATGTCTCGGCACTGGCACGCACCCGCGTCGCGCCCAGCGAGTCGTCGGAGTTGCGGTTGGTGATGCTAAAGATCACGTTGCTCAGCGACACGTTGACGCTGCTGATGGGCTTCCATTCATCCAACGGCACCGTGGCAGTAAGAAGATACGTTTTGGTGCCGAAGTGGTAGTCACCTGCGAGCTGGATGTCGTCCAATCCTGCAATCGTGGTCGTTGTCTGAAAACCGATGCCGGCGGCATCCAGCGTTACAAGCAACTCATCGATCGTCAAAAAGTCGGTGACTTTGAAGTTTGCGACGGTCGTCATCAGACTCCAGCCCGAGCCGCTGTCGTCTTTGAACACAGTCCCGCCCAGCGTAACCAGCGTTTCGCCGAGCGGAAATTGGGAAGCGGCCGCCAGCGAAAAGTTGCCCCCCGCCTGGAACTGGCCATCGATGTCGATTTCCAGACCGAATGCGCTGGCTTGGGCATCCAGTTCCAACCCCTGGGCCTTGGTCAGCC
>CAZFLF010000092.1:0-11882 GCA_964519825.1 uncultured Pirellulaceae bacterium
ATGGCACGGGTTACCCAGTAGGCTGCATGGGAAACGAGATTCATCTTTGGTCACGCATCTGTGCGGTAGCAGATGTCTTTGAGGCTTTGACGGGTGAGCGCCCGTATCGAAAGCCGAATACAATTGTCGAATCGCTTGCCATCATGGATCGCGAATCCGGGACCCATTTCGACGAGGAGATCCTACGATGTTGGAAAAGCCAATTTCTGAAGATATCCAAGGCCTGAAGAACGTTAGTCAACGCGTCGTGGTACCGGACAGTGCCAAACGCGACGTACCCAACGGGACGATTCTGCCCACGAACAGGGGTGATTTGCGCCGCTTTTCGCGCCGTACCAGCAATTTGCAAGCGAGTCTTGAGATCCTCACAGCTTGGAAGCTCGACGAGGGATCCGAGCGGCTATTTGAAGTCCCGGTCAGTAACGTCTCGCGCAACGGCGCTTGCTTTCTACATCATGCGCAACTGTACCCCGACGACCAGGTCATTCTCGATTTCGGCAAGCTACGCCGACAATATCAAGTAACTCGCTGTCGCCGTTTGGGAGATGATTGTTTCGAGATCGGTGTTCAAGTCGCGTCGAACTAAACGCCCGTCCGATTGTCCCATTGCTGAGCTACCAAAAAACAAAACCCGCGGCTGGTTGGGCTGCGGGTCTTGAGTCGTGCAATCGAGCTGGAATACGAACGGTTACTGCAGAATCTTGGGCGTGTCTGCCAGAACTTTCCCAATAGTCGAGACGTTGAGCTCCTCCTTCGCGAAGGCATGATTTGCCTTGACGTCGCGTTGCTTCCAAAGCAAAACAGTTACCTCGGCGTCTTTCGCGACTTTGTAATTTGGGGGACCCGCTTCGCCATCAAATATCGTCAGAGGGACGTTCTTGATGTCGTGTTTTTTTGCAAACTCCTTGAGTTTAAGCTCGTCAGCGTCCGGATCACTACTGAGCAAGACCACAAACGCGGCTGCTTGCTGGGATTTGTTCTTGTCGACGAAAGTATCGATTCCCTTGACCAAACTGGCCAAGTCGTCAGTCAGCGAACGCGTAAAGACGTTCACGACCGGACGTTGACCGTAGCGTCAGCGGTAGCAGAGTGATTTGCCGGCATTGGGGCCGGTGCAGTCTTTGACGTTGTAGGCACCGGCGTGTTCGCCGACCTGCAACCCCGATTTGATTTCCGCCGCCAACGCGATAGCGCCCATGGTCAGGGCGGCCAACGCGGCGGACGGCACGACAAAGGATTTCATAGTGAAACCTCCCATTAAGTGAATTGAACCAATGACCACGATTGCACGTTCACACTTTTACTTTGCGACGTGCGGTTTGAACACCCCCAACAGCTACTCGAAGGTGAAGCGGAAGGATGACAGGAAAATGGCGGACAGGAAAATAAGAACTGCAATTCATCTTCCTGTCATCCCTTTTCCTGTCCATTACTTCTTCTCTTTTCCCGCCTTCTCCGCGGCCAGCTTGGCGTAGACTGCGTCATAAACGAATGCTCCGAGCTTCAGAGCGACGGAGTCATTGGCGCTTGTCAGCCGGATGCCTTCACAGATTTACGTTCCTCAGCGTCGAGCAGCCTCTGTCTCACCCGCTCCCCGAGCTCACAGCGAAAGTAGTCTTGGTCTTTGGCCTGTTGGAATTTCGTCGAGAGCGCCGCCAGGTCTGGTTTACGGCGTTTCAGAGCGGCCAGTATCTCTACGTAGGCGGCCTGGGCGGGCGCTTCGAATCGCTCACGCAGCGAGTCGCCCTCGCTGGCGAAGAGCAGCCGCGACTGGAAGATCGATGCTTCCCCTTTCAGTTCGATGATCTCCGACGCGAGCCATTGAAACTGTTCCTGTGTGCGCGCTGTCGCAGGGAGTACCCAGATTGCATCCTGAACGGAAATCGCGCCGAGTTGTTTCAGCTTTCGCCACACATAGACGCGACTGGCCGTCGGCTCCCGAGGAATCTTATAAATGAGCAAAAGCCAGTTCATGGCGGGAGTCCTCGCCGTTGGGGGCTTATCCACGCACGAGCGGATACACCACAAGGCCGATCAATGCGGCCCCCGCGATGATGAACGGTTCGGGAAGTTTTTTGAAACGAATAAGCAGGGCCAGCGTCATCACGAACAAAACAAGCTTGGGAACCTCCGGCGACCAGCCGTTCTCCAGGAGCGTCCGGCGGCCCAGTACGACAACGGCACCGCCAATCGCACCAATTGCTGCCGCAGTCACCCCGTCCACAAAGGCAACGATTCCTGGCCGCTTGCCGTGCTTCTTGAAATACGGTGCTGGGAGGATCGTCAACAAGTAACACGGAAGGAATGTGGCCAGAGCCGCGACCGTGGCCCCTTGAAATCCGCCAACCAAGAACCCGATGAATCCGACTGTGATCACAACTGGCCCGGGCGTAATCATGGCGACTGCAACGGCGTCGAGAAATTCCTGGTCATTGAGCCAACCATATTCCTTCACCACCCCGCTGTAGAGAAACGGCACAATCGCTAATCCGCTGCCGAAAACGAACGCACCCGCTTTCGTGAAGAAGAGAAACACTTGCCACAGCTTTTGGCCGTCGGCGACTGGAATCCCCTCCCAAACAGAGGCTACTAACGGTAGTGCCAGGGCAGCCGACGTCGAACCGCCGCGGCGCAACAAGGCCGGCGGTGCTTTGACAAGCCATGTCAACAGTCCCGCACCCAAGAACAGCAGGATCGACTCGGACTCGGTGATGATGGTCATCGCGGCACTCACCAGAAAAATGAACCACAGGAGCATGTCCGTGCCGACCGCTTTTTTGGTGAGCTTGTAAGCGCTGATCGCGATGATGGCGATGACGCTTCCTCCGACGCCATAGAAGACAGCCTGCATCCACGGCAAACCGCCGTAGAGTGTGTAGGCCCAGCCGAGCGCGATCACCATCAAGAAGGAGGGCAATACGAACGCAACGCCGACCAGCGTGGCCCCCAGATTGCCGTAATGGACGTAGCCCAGGTAGATCGCCAATTGGGCCGCGAGTGGGCCGGGCATGATCTGCGCCAGTGTAAGTCCTTCTTTGTATTCCGCCTCGGAAATCCACTTCCGTCGCTCGACCAGGTCGCGGTGCATGTAACCAACTAGGGCAACCGGTCCGCCGAATCCCCAGGTCCCCAGGCCGAGCGCGTAGCCGACAAGCTGCCAGAGTGTGTAGGTTGGCGGCTGCCCAGCACCTGTCGCTTCGTCAGCCTGTTCTGTTTCAGCCGCCACTTCCCGATCTCCCGGTGCCTGTAACCGTGGTTACATCTTAGGAGAACACCGTTCGCCTGCAATGGGGTGCGAATACACTCGCACTGCGACTACTCAGCAGGCGTCAATGACAAGGAGGAGCCCAATGAAAGCGCCGCGTGGGAAAGAAGCCGCTATTTTGCGATCGGCTTCGCTACTTCGACGGCTTGACCGTCCTTGAGACTGGACGCCTTGTTGAGAATCACTGTCTGGTCCTCTGATAGGCCCTTGGCGACTTCAAAATCGTCGCCGACCTTTATGCCGACTTGAATAGTCGTTTTCACTGCTTTGCTGTCAATCAGCCGGAAGCAAAAGGCTTCCTTGCCTTGACGCACGACCGAGGCGCTGGGAAGCGTGAGAACTTGCTTCATTTCTTGAAGCATGATCTTCGCGCTGGCAAACATTCCCGGACGGAGGCGGCCGTCGACATTATCGAGATCGCAAATCGCCTCTAAGGAACGGTTCGTCGGATCAAGGGCAAAACTAGTCCGCGTGACGGTTCCCTTAAACTCGGCTCCGCGCAGGGATTGCACATCGATGGTAACGGGGTCGGCCAAATCGACGTAAGCCGCTTCATGTTCAGGCACGGCGACAAAGATTCGCACCTTGTCAATGCGAGCAACGACGAGCAATGGCGTGGCATTACTGCCAGCCGGTTGGACGAAGTGTCCTGGGTCAACTCGGCGAAGCGTGACGACTCCATCGAACGGTGCTGTCAGGGAAAGATAAGCGTGTAAGGATTCCACTTGTTTCACGTTGGCTTCTGCCACACGGACTCGCGACTTGGCGGCCTCAATATCGGCAGCGGCTTTGGCTACTTCCGCCTGGGATTGGATGACGAGGGCCTTGACCGCATCGATCGCGGCTAAAGTCTCCTTTTTGGCCGCTTCAGCCGCCGCCAATTTCTGCTGCGTCTCGTCGGCAATCTGCCGGTTAATGGAGCCACTCGCGGCGAGCTGCCCGATGCGTTCATATTCCGATCGCCAGCGCACAACATCGGCCTCGGCGCGGGAGGTTCCGGCCTCGGCCTGGACGACTCTCGACCGGGCAGTCGTTACTAGCGCTTCTGCCGCTTTCGCACCCGCCTCGGATTGGACCAACTCCGCCTGGGCCTGCGCGACCAGAGCTTGTTTTTGAGCGAGTTCCGCATCGAGTTCCGGGGCAGTGAGCTTCAGTAGAGGCTGCCCCTTCTTTACTTTGTCACCGTAATCGACGAGCACTTCGCCGACGTAGGCCGCGAGTTTGGAATAAATGGGGGCTTGTTCGATCGCCTCGATGTGCGCCGGCTGGGTCGTCGTAAACGCCAAGTCCTTGCGTACTGGCTTGCCGGCGTTGACCACTTCGAGGGCGCTGGTTGCACCGGCTTTGGTCCCAGGTTCAGAAACGGCTTTTGGTTGAGCATTCGCTGGTAGACCGCAGCCAGCGGCTGCGAGTGACGAGGCGATGACCACGCACCAAGCAAGCGTGGGTTTCGATATCCTAGCCATGTGGCCCTCACTCACTTCTTTGTCGGTAATGCTAAGCCCTGTTTTAAAACTAGTACGATGGCCTTCCAAGGCCGTCGCCGATACCGCAAGTCGTCCCAGGACGGCCTTGGAAGACCATCCTACACAGGCCGCCGGTGCTTTTTTAAAACAGAGCCTCGACTGCCGAATGCTCAATCGGTTCGCCATCGCTCATGCTCCTTCCGCCGTGGTTCCGGATACGAAATAGATACTGCTCGGATCGGCTGGATCGAGCGAAGCCGTGTCCTTCGTGACGCGACGCTGAAGGATGGCAAAGACACTGGGGAGAATGAACAGGGTCGCGAACGTCGCCGCAATGAGCCCTCCGATGACAGCCCGGCCCAGCGGAGCATTCTGCTGACCAGCCTCGCCGAACGCTAACGCCATCGGCAACATTCCGGCAATCATTGCGCAACTCGTCATCAGGATGGCGCGGAGTCTGTCCGCTGCCCCATGAACAGCTGCGTCGACCGAATTATCTTGCTCCCGGCGCCGCATTTCGGCGAAAGTCACCAGTAGAATTGCATTGGCCATCGCGACGCCGATTGACATGATCGCGCCAATAAAGGACTGAATGTTGAGAGTCGTATTCGTGAGCCACAGCAGCAGCACAACTCCCGCAATGACGGCCGGAATTGATGAAACGGCCACCAACGACAACCGAATCGACTGAAAATTCGCGGTGAGCAACAAGAATACGACAACGATTGAAACGATCAGGCCAACTGACAAACCGCTGCTCATGTCATTCATTGGCGGAATCTGCCCTCGAATGTCGACCTTGGCGCCTTTCGGGGGGTCACCGGCTCGTTTCACTGCGGCTTCTACCTGGCGAGCGACGGTGCCCAAGTCCACCTGCGCGCGATTCGCGGTAATGGTTACCTGCCGCTTCATGTTGTAGCGATCGTACTGCCCTGGCATTGTACCGGTTCGTATCTCGGCGATATCGCGAATAAGTAATTGTCCACCCCCATCGCGCTTGAGCGGGATCTGGCCCAAATCGTCAGGCGAGTGAATCGTCCCCATTCCATCTGGATTGCGAACAACCGGCCGCGGGATTTCGACTTGAACCTGGTAAGCAATTCCGCTTTTTGGATCGGCCCAGTAATTCGGAACCGTAAAGCGACTACTCGATGTGGCCGTAATGAGGGATTTACTCACATCCAAAGGGGTCAGTCCGGCAATTCCAGCCTTCTCGCGATCGACGTTGATCTCAATTGTCGGGTAATCGAGTGACTGGCCAAACTGAATGTCCCGGAGGAATTCGAGCTTTATCATTTCGCCGCGGATCTTCTCCGCGAACTGCCGGCTTTCACCAAAATTTGGGCCGCTTACCGATACCTCAATCGGCGTCGGAGACCCGAAGCTCATCACATCATTGATGATATCCGCCGGCTCAAAACTGCATCTCACATCGGGCAAAGCCTTCGCGAATGTGTCGCGCAGCGTGTCTTTAAGTTCTTCGACGTCGATGAGAGCGTCGTCTTTCAAATCAACATAGAGGATCGTTTCCTCGGGCCCGCGGGACCACTGATAAACCGCATTGATAGGAAAGTTACTGTGAATCATACCGACATAGCCGAGCGACAACTCAACGTTTTCGGGCCCGACTTCCTGTGCAATCAAATCGAGTGCCTGCCGTGCGATCTGTTCCGACTTGCCGATGTGGGTGCCATCAGGACCGCGCAGCCGCAAGCGAAATGCGCCGGTGTCGACGGCGGGAAAAATCTCTCGACCAAGGCGCGGTCCCACGAACACGATCACGAGCAGACAGCCGGCGATGTACAAGGCAATCACGGCAGCGCGCAATGGCATTAGTCGTTCCAGTAGCCATTGGTAGCGTTCACGCAGCCGGTCAAACGACCAATTCCATGGATACCATTGTGACAATGCCGAGCGCTTCGAGCCGGCCCGAACGGTTTGGCCACTCTCAGACGGATGCGGCTCGTTCCCCTGATCTACATGCCGCATCAGCCAGACTGACGCGACAGGGACAAAGGTGCTCGACAGGATATACGAGGCAATCATCGAGAAGCCGACCGCCAGGGCAAGCGGCGCGAAAAGTCCGCGTGCGGCTCCTTCCATGAAAAAGGCCGGAACAAAAACAGCCAGTATGCAGAGCATGGCCAAAAGCCGCGGAATCGCTGTGAGGGCATTCCCTCGACGCACGGCCAGAGCGACCGAAGGTGTCCGCCGCATTTGAGCGTGGATATTCTCGATTTCGACCGTCGCCTCATCGACGAGAACACCAATTGCCAAGGCCAACCCGCCGAGCGTCATGACGTTGATCGTGTAGCCGCAAATCCACAGAGCCAGCACCGAGGCCATGAGGGCTAATGGAATGTTGAGGACCACGATCAGCGAACTGCGCCAGTCCCGAAGAAAGAGCAACACCATGAGGCCAACAAGAAGACCGCCGAGAGTTCCTTCCGTCAGCACACCGATCACGGCTCGAGTGACGAACGGCGACTGGTCGAATTCGAAACTGACTTGAATATCTTCTGGAAGCGTCGCTTGCATGTCCGGCAGCGCGCGCTTGATGGTATTGATCACGCTTAAAGTGGACGCGTCGGCTCTCTTCGTCGCCAGGATATAGACAGCGCGCCGCCCGTTGACGAGGGCATATCCCGCTGGGGCATCTGCCGCGTCCGCAACGACTCCAATGTCACGCAAAAAAATTGGGTTCTGCCCTTTCCTTACTGGGATGCTCAGCATCTGAGACACGTCTTTCACGACGGAATTTATCGGCGTGATCGGATACTTGTCACCGATGGGGACATTGCCAGAGGGGCTGAGGCTATTGCCTTGGGTAATGGCAAGCACGACCTCTTCAGGAGCCATGCCATAGGATTGGAGACGCTGTGGATCGACCGTCACGACAAGTGTCCGTGCTGAACCGCCAAACGGCGGCGGAGCTGACACGCCCGGGAGGCTGGCGAACATGGGGCGCACTTGGAACAGCGCTAAGTCATTGATCTCCGCAATGGTGCGGGTCTGGCTCGACAGGACAAGATATCCGACGGGCACGCTTCCCGTGTCAAACCGCATGACGAATGGCGACACCGTTCCGGGCGGCATAAACGCCCTTGAGCGGTTGACATAGCTAATCGTCTCGGCCATGGCCTGGGCCATGTTTGTCCCAGGATGAAAGAACAGCTTCATCAACGCCACGCCCTGCACATTACGCGATTCGACGTGATGAATATTGCTGATGTAAAGAAAGTGGTATTCGTAATAATTGGTCAGATACCCTTCCATTTGAGCCGGGTCCATCCCGCCGAATGGCTGGCAGACATAGATGACGGGCAGGTTTAGGGCCGGAAAGATATCGACATCCATCCCCTTTGGCAGACCCGCCGGGTACTTAATGCCGAGCTGTTCGGAAATGGGCTTTCCTACCGCCAGGCAAAATCCGAATGTCAGGGCCACGAGAGCCACCATGACAGTTAACGGACGGCGTAGGGCGGCAACAATCAGATTCATAGGCGTCTTTGGAAGAATCGCAGGCCGACGCCCTTATTGTGTTTTCGAGGCGTGGAACGCAAGATAATCAAACAGTATTTTTTGGGGTCAGTGCGCCGATCGTTTGATTCTACTAGGGGACCCTTCGCAATCAATATCGCTATTCGATAATATGGCCAACGACGTCTTGCGGCACATGTTCACCGGTTTTGTGCGATTACACATTCTCTACCACGCAGAGAAGGAGCCAATCTGCGGAGTAGAAATCATGGAAGAGTTGCGCCATCACGGCTACAAAATCGGACCGGGAACACTCTATCCAATCTTGCATGGCCTACACGAGGCTGGATATCTGCGTGGACAGGACGAGGTGGTCAATGGCAAGAGGCGGAAGAATTTTCGCACGACATCCCGCGGCCGAAAGCTCTTGGCGGCGGCCCGCGAAAAGCTGGAAGAACTCACCTCCGAAATCATTCGCGACGAAGACGCACGCGCTGTTCGTAAGAAACTCTGACCATCTCATTGCTTGAAACAACGCCGCCTATGCCGTTTATACCGCCCGCAAGCTCGCTATCGTCGTTGTGCGACGCGCTTCCGGTAAAACCGGTATGGTGTGGCACCGATAAAGATATCGGGAATCAGATTTGTTCTTCGAGGATTCGCAGATGCGCCTCTTCCGGACTCAATCGCCATGCATGCTCTCGATGCTAGCGGTCGGTTTCCTGAGCGGATGTGTCGCACCGACCGGGAGCCAAAAACCGGCGGCATTCAATCCATCGATTAATTCGCGACCAGCGCATATCGAGCCGATGGAGCGACTGCCACCTCCAGCATCGACCGCGGCTGCTTCGGAACAATCTGTTCCGTCAAATCAGCCGCAAATGATTCCGACTGCCATCCAGCCCGTGGGTTTCCGTCAGACATCGACAAGTGCATCGGATACTACTCAACCCGTTCCGGAACCGGTGGAGATTGTAACGGTACCCGGTGCCGATCAATCGAACTCAGAGCGACCGACGTTACCGCTTGATTTGGCCGCCGCATTAGGGCTTACTCAGGGGCAAAACCCGCGCGTGGCTTTCGCCCAAGCTCAAGTCTCCCAGGCCTACGCCCAGTTCGAGGCGGCGCGCGTCCTGTGGTTGCCAAGCTTGCGAGCGGGAATGAACTACAACAAGCACGAGGGTCGGCTCCAAGACGTGGTGGGCAACACGATTGAAACCAGTCGCGGCGCAGCATTCGGCGGCTTGGGAGCAAACGCCGTTGGCGCAGGCTCGCCGGCGATTCCAGGCATGTATATGTATTTTCACACGACCGACGCCATCTTCCAGCGGCAGATTGCCGGGTATGCGCTGCAAGCCCGCGAATTCCAAGCGGATGCAGTAAACAACGATCAGCTTCTGGAAACAGCGCTGGCATACATTACCTTGCTTGAAGCGGCACAGCGCAAAGCGATTGCCACGGTTACGCTAGAGCACGGAAAAGAGTTGGCAAATCTGACAGCGGAATTCGTTCGTACGGGCGCGGGAAATCACGCCGACGCCGATCGTGCCGCAGCTGCTTTGGCTGCACTCCAGAATGAGGCAATCCGCGCCGAGGAAGGCGCAGCCATAGCCTCCGCGCGAATGGCACAGCAACTTAGCTCGGACCCGACGGTTCTTATTGTGCCACAAGAGCCCACTGTCGTGCCGATCGATCTTTTCCCTGCCAATGAAATGGATATGTCAGATCTCGTCGCCACCGGTCTGGCGAATCGTCCTGAACTGGCCGCGAGCTCCTCCTTGGTCTGCGAAGCGGTCAATCGGCTGCGTCGAGAAGAAAATGCCCCCTGGCTGCCCAGTGTGCTGCTTGGCGCATCGTACGGTGCCTTTGGGGCCGGAACCGGTGGCAATATCACAAATGGCGGCGACCGATTCGATTTCGACGGCGTCGCTTGGTGGGAGATCCGCAATTTGGGATTTGGCGAACGGGCAGCGCGAGACAATGCACGCGCCCAAATCCAGCAGGCCCGAATGCGGGAAATCGAGATGATGGATTTGGTCGCCCGCGAAATCGTGGAAGCCCACACGCAAGTACAATCGCGCCGGCGCCTGATTACTTTCGCCGAACAGGGAATCAAATCAGCAGAGCAGTCGTACAAAAGGAATCTGGAACGGATCCAAAACGTTCAAGGACTGCCAATCGAAGTTCTGCAATCGATTCAAGCGCTCGATTCTGCACAGCGTGAGTATTTACGCGCGGTCATTGATTTCAACACCTCGCAGTTTCGCCTCCACCGGGCGTTGGGCTGGCCAGTTCACGAGGTGTGAGGACCAAACAATTGACGCCGTACCGTCATCCAGTGGTCCGAAGCGCGGACTAGGATTAGATTCCGAAGCGCAAATGACACGATTACAGCCAAAGGCGTTGATTTCTGTCGAGCAGCTGAACGCACAGGTGCGCGACGCGCACAGGCGAATCTGCGAGCTGGTGGCAGACTTGAGCGACGAGCAGTTAATCGGTCCACGTCTGCCCCTCGTTAACCCTTTGCTCTGGGAGATTGGCCACGTAGCCTGGTTTCAGGAGAAGTGGGTTCTACAACACTGCGCTCGGCAGCGGCCGATCTCTGCTGCTGCGACGACACTCTATGACTCAGCCAATGTGCCTCACGAGACCCGCTGGAACCTTCCTCTTCCTAGCCGGACGCAAACGCTCAGCTATCTGCAAGAGGTGCTTGATAGCGTGACAGAATGGGTGCAGCGGGGCGAGCCGAGTGCCGAAGCGACTTATTTTGTCCTGCTCTCGGTTTTCCATGAGGATATGCACACTGAGGCTTTTACCTACACGCGGCAAACGCTCGGCTATCCCGCTCCTCGGCTGAGCGGAGTCATTGAAAATGGCTTTGCCACTGCATCGCCGCCGAATGCCGGTCCGCTGCGCGGCGATGTTGAAGTCCCAGGAGGTGCCTTCTGGCTTGGAGCGTCACCGGAAGAGCCGTTCGTGTTCGACAACGAGAAATGGGCTCACCTGGTCGATGTTCAGCCGTTTGTCATTGCACGTGCTGCAGTAACCCAGGAAGAGTTCGCCGCATTCGTCGAGTCCGGCGGGTATCGCCGGTCGGAGCTGTGGAGTGCGCCCGGCTGGCAATGGCGACAAGCCAACGATGCGGACCATCCCGTGTACTGGCGTCCCAACGGGTCTGGCGGCTGGTTGCGGCGCGATTTCGACCGTTGGATACCATTGGAACCGCATCGGCCTGTTCTGCATGTTAATTGGTATGAGGCTGAGGCCTATTGCGGTTGGGCCAGCCGCCGGCTTCCTACCGAGATCGAATGGGAAATAAGCGCCGCCGCCGAGCCGGAAGCTACAGGTGTGAGTATCCGTCAAAACAAGCGCCGCTTCCCCTGGGGAAATGTATCGCCTTCGCCACAGTATGCGAACCTCGACTGGCGAAGCATGGGTTGCCTTGATGTCGCTGCATTGCCGGATGGGGAAAGTGCGTTCGGCTGCCGACAGATGATCGGTAATGTGTGGGAGTGGACTGCGAGTGAATTTGTTCCCTATCCGGGCTTCATCACTGACCCGTATCAAGAGTATTCTGTTCCCTGGTTTCGTACTCACAAGGTGCTCCGAGGCGGTTGCTGGGCGACTCGGGGCCGGTTGCTGCGGAATACTTGGCGCAACTTCTATCTCCC
>CAZFLF010000093.1:0-11835 GCA_964519825.1 uncultured Pirellulaceae bacterium
TGCGCTGCTACTACCTATGCCGCCCTAAACTTGTAGAGGACATGCTTGCCCTGGTCGGCCGCAATGATCCAGTTGTCAAACGGACGCCGGAGGAGATTCAGGCCGACAAAGAGCGTCTGGCGAAGGCACTTGCGAAGAGTCAGAAGCCAGTACGCCGCGAGGTCGCCAAACGATGACCGCGCGCATCTACCTCGACTACAACGCGACAACACCACTGGCCGACGAAGTGGCAGCGGAGATGTCCCGATTCCTGTCAGAGCCGTTTGGGAACCCGTCGAGTCTGCATTGGGCGGGCATTCCAGCACGTGATGCTGTCGAGAAGGCAAGGTCTCAGGTCGCAGCCTTGCTCTCGTGCGACGCGACGGAAGTCGTTTTCACTTCGGGCGGCACGGAGGCCAACAACCACGTTATCAAGGGCCTGTTCTTTCAGAAGCGCTCGTCCGACCACCCGTTTCACGTGGTCACGAGTTGCATTGAGCATCCCGCCGTGCTTGAGCCGTGCAGCTTCCTGGAGCGATGCGGAGCAATCGTAACACGCCTGCCGGTCGATCGGCATGGTCTCGTTGATCCCGACGAGGTGCGGAGGGCCATTCGACCAGGTACGGCGTTAGTTTCGATCATGCACGCCAACAACGAGGTCGGGACGATCCAGCCGTTGCTGGAAATCGCAGCGATTGCTCATGAGCACGGCGTGCTCGTCCACACCGACGCTGCACAAACGGTCGGCAAGATTGCCGTCGATGTGGAATCGTTGGGTGTCGACTTCCTGAGCGTTGCCGGTCACAAGCTATACGGTCCAAAGGGGGTCGGTGCGCTCTACATTCGGGAAGGAATTGAGATTGAGCCGTTGCTTCACGGCGCTGGCCACGAGGCGGGCCGGCGTGCTGGCACAGAGAACATTTTGGAGATTGTCGGTCTTGGTGCCGCTTGCGAATTGGCCCTTGCATGGATTGACGATGGTTCCATCGCCGAACTGCGGGATCAGTTCTCGCGTTCATTGGAAGCGTCGCTTGGAAATCAAGTCATGTTGAACGGTCATCCGACGCATCGGTTACCAAACACGTTAAACGTGAGTTTTCCGGGAAACAGCGGAGTCGAGCTTCTTGCCTACATGCCAAACGTCGCTGCTTCGACCGGATCGGCTTGTCACGCGGGAAGCATGCACATCAGCCCTGTGCTCGCCGCTATGGGAGTCCCTCACGAAGTGGCCTTGGGAGCCGTGCGCTTCAGTCTCGGCCGCGACACCACTCGCCAGGATATTGAGACGGTCGTTGACCTACTCATGCAACGCACTTTCCGAGAATCAACTGTGTCGTAGCTTCTCGTCGAAAGGAGCCCGAGAGCCATGCTCGCCTACCATAGGTTTTCAGTTTTTGCTGGAATTCTTCTTGTTGCAACTTCGACATCCGTCGCCGAGGAGCACACCATGGACAAGTTAGCCACCGTTAAAGAGAACGTGGCTGCAAAAAAAGCCGTGCTCGTCGATGTTCGCGACAAGGAGGAGTGGAACAAGGGACATGTCGAGGGAGCAATCCTTCTGCCGTTGAGCGAATTGAGGTTGCGCGATCGCACGGAGGAGATGGTCAAGGATCTCCCAAAGGATCGTATTCTGTACACGCACTGTGTCGTTGGCATGCGTTCCCTCAAGGCTGCCGAGATCCTCAAGAAACGCGGCTTCGAAGTGCGCGCCCTCAAGCCGGGCTACGACGAACTGATCAAGGCTGGATTTGAACCTGCGAAGAAGAAATGAAGCCAGGAATGAAGCCGCTATCGGAACATAGCAACGACGAGATTAAGTGCGCCGTTGCGGAACGCTACGGACAGGTCGCATCGACGCCGGGGCAGAAATTCAATTTTCCAGTGGGACGCAATTTCGCCGAGAGTGTCGGCTATCCACCGGAGCTGTTGGATCGTTTGCCGGCAGGAATGTGGGAATCGTTTACCGGCGCGGGAAATCCGCAGGCATTCGTTGATGCCAAACCGGGTGAGACACTGCTGGACCTCGGCTGTGGTGCCGGTCTCGATCTTTACCTGTACGCTCAGAAGGTCGAGTCGACAGGAAAACTGATCGGCCTCGATCTAGCCCAACCGATGCTGGACAAGGCCCGGAAGAATCTGGCTGCGGTCGGCATTTCCAATGTCGAATGGCTCAATGCGCCGGCGGACAGCATTCCTCTGCCGGACAGTTCGGTAGACCTGGTAACGGCCAATGGCATCTACAACCTTTCCCCCGACAAGGATGCCGTGATGCGTGAGGTAGCGCGCGTGCTCAAGCCCGGCGGTCGCACGATCTTTGCCGAGATCGTTCTCAAGAGCGAACTACCGCAAGAGATTCGGCGCGAGATCACGGACTGGTTCCGCTGTATTGGCGGGGCACTCGTCCAGCAGGACTTCCTCGGCCGGATGCAATCGCACGGCTTGGCCAAGCCACAAGTGCTCTGGCTCGGACGTAACGCGCGCACTGGGCATGAACTCTCCGTTTGTGCCGTTATTCGAGCGGAGAAGCCATGACGCAGTTCCAGTTTTTACTTTGGAGACACCCATGAAGACTACAAAGCTTGGGCTCACTTTCGTTGCCATTCTCGCCGCTACATCTGCGGTTGCCGATGAGCACGACGAAGGGATTACGCTCAACTACCCGGACAAGCTTGAATGGAAAGATGGCCCGCCGTCGCTCCCCAAGGGCGCAATGATCGCAATCCTGGAAGGTGACCCCAGCAAAGAAGGTCCGTTTGTGTTCAGGGTGAAAGCGCCCGACGGTTATCGAATCCCGCCACACACGCACCCCAAGATGGAACGGGTGACCGTTATCTCCGGCACATTCAATATCGGGATGGGCAAGAAGTACGACCAGAAAATCACCAAGGCGATGACAGCCGGAACCTACGGCTTTTGGGAGCCAGACATGGAGCACTTCGTCTGGATCAAGGGCGAGACGGTGGCGCAGTTCCACGGCATCGGGCCGTGGGTCATCAAGTACGTCGATCCAAAAGACGACCCCCGCAATCAACTCAAAAACGGCAAGTAGAGGAAATGAAACGATGAAGCTCGGCATCTGCATTTACTCGAATGATTCCGAAACCGTGTGGAATGCCTTTCGGTTCGGGAATTACTCGATCAAGAATTTCCAGGACGAAGTGCGGGTGTTCTTGATTGGTAAAGGCGTGGAAGCCGAAACGCTGGATACCGACAACTTCAAGGTCGCTGAGCAGATGCGGTCTCGCCTTGCAGCTGGCGGCTCAATCAAAGCCTGCCGAACATGCTTGAAACTAAGGCAGTCTGAAGGATCGGAACTCTGCCCGATCTCTACGATGAGCGACCTGCACGAAATAGTCGCGGAATGCGACAAGGTCTTGACTTTCTAGCTCCTGATGATCGGTGGCGATAGTCATGCAACTGTTAACGACGAGTGTATTCCTATGAATCCGAACAAAGCACTGTGGGAGAAGGGTGACTTTACGCGCATTGCCGAGAGCATGAGGGAAAGCGGTGATTCTCTCGTCCAGCGAATCGGCATCACGAAGGGGCTCAATGTCCTGGATCTTGGTTGTGGCGATGGAACGACGGCCTTGCCGGCAGCGAGACTTGGAGCGGATGTGCTTGGAGTCGACATCGCGAGGAACCTGGTCGATGCAGGGAATAAGCGGGCGAAAGCGGAGGGCCTCGCTAACTGCAAGTTTCAGGAGGGCGATGCATCCAATCTGCATCAGTTGCCAGACCAGGCGTTTGACCTCACTGTCAGCATCTTTGGAGCGATGTTCGCACCCAAACCCTTCGAGGTAGCCAAGGAGATGGTGCGCGTGACGCGGCGCGGAGGACGGATCGTGATGGGTAACTGGATTCCCAATGATCCTACGCTCGTGGCGCAAATCTTGAAGCTCAGCTCCACCTACACCCCGCCGCCGCCGGAAGGTTTCATAAGCCCGATGACGTGGGGAATCGAGAGCAATGTGATTGAACGATTTGCCAGCGCTGGAGTCGACGCCGGTAAAGTCTCCTTCGTCCGCGATACGTTCAGTTTTAGCTACCCTGGCCCGCCCGCCGCGCTGGTGGAAGTCTTCAGAAAATATTATGGGCCGACCATGAACGCCTTTGAGGCCGCCGAGGTGAACGGCCGCGCCGGCGAGCTTCAAGGAAAGCTGGAGGATCTGTTTGCCAGCCAAAACCAGAGCCCAAGCCAGGATGCGACCCTGATTCCGGCGAACTTCTTGCGAGTTACGGTCTCGGTGTAGGCGAGACTGTCGCGAGCGCAATCTGGGCGTCTCATGCGCGAGTGGCTGCGCGTGGTCGTGCGCCAGCCTACATCGGCCACATCGACCGAATTCAGGCATATGACCCGGGTCACTTTCAAAGGCCCGTCCGGTGGCCTCAAGTCGCAAGTGCTTGTACAGTCGAGATTAGCGACTTGGTCCAGTCGCCAAACGAGCCTGAAAAAAGTTCAATAGACGTCCTGTCACCCCGACTGACCCGGGTAAGGCTAAGTGCCATTGCCCGGACCACAACTCATTCTACGACAAGGAGTTCGAAAAACGCGTGCCGCAAGGTGTACTGTGTGCGGCAATTTGATGGATCGACGGCGACAAACGTGTGGCCATCGTCGCCTGGGTGATTGAGGAACCAGTCGCCTGCGATCAGTTGCGAGCACTTACGCGCTGCGGAGAAGTTTGCCGTAAGTGTTCACAACTGAGTTACACCACCGCTCCGAACAGCGCACCGACCCCGGCCGTCAGCGCCATCGCCAGCGCTCCCCAGAAGGTGACTCGGAAGGCGGCCTTCATGACGGGTGCTCCTCCCGCATGGGCACCAAACCCGCCCAATAGAGCGAGAAACAGGATCGATGTGGCGATGACGACGGGGATCAATGCCGCGGTCGGCGTGACCAATGCGGCGACCAGCGGCATGGCGGCACCGATGGCAAATGTTCCTGCTGAGGCGAATGCCGCCTGAACGGGTTTGGCGGTCGTCAGGTCCGAGATGCCAAGCTCGTCCCGAGCATGGGCCGCCAGCGCGTCGTGGGCCATCAGTTGATCGGCCACTTCCCTGGCCAGTGATGGTTCCACTCCGCGGCTCGCATAGATCGCTGCCAGTTCGTTCCGTTCCGATTCATCCTCAGTCGCCAATTCTTTTCGCTCGCGATCCAGGTCGGCCTTTTCGGTATCCGACTGGGAACTCACCGAGACGTACTCCCCGGCCGCCATCGACATCGCGCCGGCCACCAGCCCTGCTACCCCTGCGACCAAAATGTCACTCGCCGTGGAATGTGCGGCCGCAACGCCGACGACCAGGCTTGCCGTGGACACAATACCGTCGTTCGCCCCCAGCACCGCGGCGCGCAACCAGCCAATCCGATCCGTACGGTGTCGTTCTCGGTGTTGCACAAACATGCGGCTTGATCCTTGGTACTTGGTTAGATCCACTTCATTCGCAACAGCCACGTCTTGACCACTTGCGTCAGGACAACGTAGCTCAACAGTGTCAGCGCCAGCAGCGGCCAATACAACGCGGAAAGCGACGTGAAGCCAAGGTAACCGCCCAGCGGCGAAGACGGGATGGCGATGCCGATTCCCAGGATGCTGGCAGACGTGACGATCAGCGGCCAGGAAGCGCGACTTTGCAGAAACGGAATTCGGTTCGTGCGGATGACATGGATGATCAGCGTCTGCGTCAGCAGGCCCGGCGGGCTGCTACACTGAGACGAGACTGGCGGGCAAGCGGGTGGAGGCCACCGGCCGGCAGCCGAGCTTGGTCGTTAGCCTAAACGGGATGAAGAAATGAAGAAGGACGCAACATTCAAGTGGGATGACAAGGATTTTGTTAACTTCTACACGGATTCCGCAAATTTCATCGTGCTGGAAAGACAACGATCCATCCGAATCCTGCTTGAGATTGCAGCGTTTCATTTTCCGGGCCTGTCCGGCCTTCACATTCTGGACCTGGGGTGCGGCGAAGGAATTATCACAAAATATATCTACGACAAATCGCCCGACAACACTTTCTACCTGCTCGATGCTTCCGAGGAAATGCTGCGCAAGGCAAAAGCGAATTTAAGCAGCAGCATGTCTTTCCGCCATCTGACATTTGAGGACTATTACACATCCCAATCGGAAGACTGGAAGTATGACTTCGTGTTTTCCGCGAACGCGATTCATCATCTTGATTTCACGCAGAAGACGGCGTTGTACACTAAAATCTTCAAAGAGTTGAAGCCCGGCGGCTTATTCCTGAACATCGACGCAGTCCATCCGAGTTCCGCCCACAGTGAAGAAATACAATTTCAAATGTGGCGCAACTGGATGAATGAAACGTTAGAAAGAAATGGGAAAGAAATCGAACTCGGAAAGTACGACAATATCCCGTCCCTATACAAGAACAATCTGGAAGACAGGCCGAGTGGTCTCTGGGACCAGCTACAGGCCCTAAGCAGATGCGGGTTCCGGGATGTGGATTGTTTCTACAAGTACAGCATTTTTGCAGTCTTCGGCGGTACAAAGTAGCAAAAGAGTCTAACAAAATCCTGGGGTTCGGCAGCAGAGGGCGCTCGCCGGATGAGGGATTCGAGTTCGAGGTCGGGAGGCAGACCGGACATGCGCCGACTGTAGCGCCAGTTGGGTTGCAGTGCTAATCTGCCCGCCGCATGCGCAACGCCCCCCTCGCCTCCACCGATCTCGCCGACATTCAGCAATCGTTCGCCGACGCCTACCCCCGCATTCAGGGTCTCGCCAGCGCCCAGCATTGCCGCCTGAAGGGGGAGGAGAAGGAAGTGGCGGTTGCGGAAACGATAGCAATATCCTGGTCCGAGTACCGTAAGCTGGCCCTCGCCGGCCGGGACGTGGTGCATGTCGCGCGCACCTTCCCGCTCGACCAGGCCGCCGGGGCGCACCGGGCGCTCGCTGAACACTACCTCGGCAAGCTCGCCCTGCGGCCGCAACGGGAGTAACGACCATGGGCAAGTTGGAAGGAAAAACGGCAGTCATCACCGGCGGCTCTACAGGTGTTGGGTTGGCTGCGGCCAAACTCTTCGTCAACGTGGGCGCCTACGTCTTCATCACGGGCCGTCGCCAGACTTCGCGCATCCATTAGCGAGCACACCGCCCTTGGCATCCGTCGAAAGTACAGAACTCGACGTGAGTTGCGACAATCGCCCGTAACAAGAAGCCAGAGCTGAAACGACCCAGTGCCCGGTGCGTAAACCCTCCCGCCGATCGTGGCTGAGACTGGCGATTTGAACCGAACCCGAACCGGTCGATCCCTCGCTACCGAAGGCATACTCTTGACAGCGTACGTCACCCCGCAGATGCTGCGTGCAAGGGACGCGAACTAATCGCTTGCGGGACCCCCGAAGAAATTGCCGCTTGCAACACATCTCATACCGGTCGGTTCTGGCAGAGATTTTAAAACGTAATTCGACTTGAAGTGCCCTCGCGCAACAATGGATGTGCCGCCTCCGATGACCTTGGTCCCGGTGCCGGCGAATGACGTTCGCCCACCGTCACGACAACGGAGCGTCGGTGAAGGAAAGTGGGGCACTACTCGAACATGTTCCTTGCGATCCGGTACGACGGCGCGTGCCTGGCCTCAAACGGCTCGATCCAGGCGATCGACCCGGGTCACTTCCCAAGCCCCAATCTAATGCCTCAAGTCGCAAGTGCTTGTGCAATCGCGATTAACGACTTCGTCCAGTTTCCAAATGAGCCGGAAAAAAGTTCAATAGACGTCCTGTCACCCCGACTGAATGACCTGGGTAACCCTGCGGTCCACATCAGCATGCGCAAATCGCGTACGGCACGGGAGTTGCCGCGGCGGGATGTCGGAAGTGTTACCGATCCGTTGCTTTCGCGAAATCCATTGCCGGGCAACAACATCCTCGGACGGAATGCTATTTGACGCCAAGCTCTCGAAGCAGCTCGATGATTTCTCGATATCCCTCGCGATCAAGGCTCGGGTCATCTTCGTAGGCACCGGCCAATCCGCGCTGCGCGCAGTCCATGGCGCGTGTTGCATCGGCGCCTCGCTTAACCAATGTTCGGATGATCCTCTTTTGGCGCCTGATGACGGCGCATCTTAGCGGCGTCGCACCGTAGTCCTGGTTGCGGCGTTCAATATCAGCTCCGTGGTCCAGAAGCCACTCAACCCACTCCGGTTTGTCTGCGTCGCCGCAACACTCAAGCGGCGGCGGGATGACATCCGGGGACTCGACCGCAAGGGGATCCGCAGTGACGATTCGTAAGGCCAAATCGAAATCGTTCGCATCGATGGCATCGTAGATAGACGGCGGTCCAGCTTGCGTCGGAAAGTCCTTGATCGGCGGACTCAGATCGAACGGGCCCATCCTGGCAGCTAGCAGTCGAAAACCGCAGTAGCGGATGCCCCAGGCGTAGCCGCGGGCGGCGGCGCGACAGCACTTTCGGGTGTTGTAGTAACTGCCGCCGCGGCCCACCTTCCCCTGACACATTTCCCAGACGTTGCCCAACATGTCATAGAACCCCCACGCATTGGGAGATTTCTCGCAGACCGGATGCGGTCTCTGATCCGCGTTTCCGAAATGCCAGGCAACGGAATCCAACGGGCCGTACGTGGCGCCGGAAGTCCCCGCTCGGCACGCGTATTCCCATTCCGCTTCCGTCGGCAACCGATATTCCCAATCCTTTTGCAGAATGCCGGCATCGCGATCGATCTCGGTGAGCTTCGCGCAGAACTCGGCGACCGATTCCCAACAAATCGAGTCGACAGGTGCGTCCTCGGCTATTGGGTGGTCCGTTGGTTTATCGCCCCACGCGCATGACCCCTTCCGCGGTGCGAACCAGCTCGCGACCCGTTCGATCTGTTTGTGTGTCACGGGCGTCGCGCCGAGATAGAACTCATAGGGCAGCGTGACCTCACGCTCTCTTTCCCAAACCTCGTGCCCCACTTCATCCGGCGGGCTTCCCATGATGAACGAACCAGGAGCCACGAGAATTAGGCGGACACCGTTCGAGCTCGTCAATTCCGATTTCATTCGAGGTTCCTCAAGTCGATGGGATTGGCCCCGATGGGAGCAATGCCTCACAAAACACCGGGGTCGAGGGGAGCGCCAGCGCATTGTACGTCTTGGGTTGGTCACGGTTCCGACAAGAAGCGTCGGACTACCGGTGTTGGCAAAATATGTGTTTGTCCTCGCCCCCGACAGGCGATGACGATTCCAGCCACGTCTCCCTTTCCGTCGATTGCCGGTGCTCCGGCCTGCGTCGGAAGTAGTGTCATTTCGCTGTCAAGTGCTTTGGCAAATCCCGATCGTCGACTACTTTCTCGTTGAAGAGAATCCGAAGGAAGCGATGGAATGACGCAACGCAGGTCCAACGCCTTCTTGCCTCTCATCACCGTCACTTGAACATTGTCGCCTGGATAAGCGAGTCGCGTTGTCGGTGTCGGCTGCATTACCTGACAAAACGTCTTGAAACTGGGTGTCGCGTGGCCTCCCACGCTGACGATGATATCGTTCTTCTCGAACGGTCGTTCTGATTCTCGTGGCACATCGAAAAACGCAAGGCCCTCTTCGGTGTCGCGAAGCGGCCATTGCATTCCCTCTTCGGCTGGAATGGGACGAGCCGGCTGTGTGACGAGACCGACAATCGGAGACTTGCCTGGAATGATTGCGGCAATGAAGGTGCGGAGTCGCGGATCGATCGTGCTCCAGCCAATCTCTGGCAGACCCGTGGCATCAACTTTCAGCAATGCGAGGTCGTCCTCCCGCGAGTATCGCACGACGCGAGCCCGGAGTTTCGCACCGGAGTGAAGTCGACAGGACACTTGGCCCTTTAGTTCGCTGTATTTTGTGACAATGTTGCCGTCGCTGCTAACAATGAACCCGATGCAAGCTGCTCGGTCCTCGCACAGTACCTCTACGACGGCTGCTTTCACTTTGTCATTGGCCGCCGTAGCAAACGCGGCTTCCAGACCATCACGACTGTGCGTTTCTTGCTCACGAACAGCCTTTGCCGCTACCAGAAAGTCCCATTGCCGTCGCAGCGATTCAACGCGGATATGTGAGTTGTGCGGATCAACGCCTTGGTGGATTCCGATCAGCTTTCCCCCGGGATCAAAGAGCCCTCCGCCGGAGTCGCCTCCACGTAATTGAGAAGTCTTCGGATTCGTATGAAGCCAGAGTGATGGAACAACACTCTTGTGGCGAGGCGTTGCGACGATATGCGTGGGACGGATCAGAGGATTCCTGTCCTTGTACGAACCAGGAAATCCCATGGCCGTAGCCGACGTATCGACCTTCATCACCCTTGAGTCACCCATGTCGGAAAATGGCCAGGGACCGTCCGCGACGATTTTCACTAAACCAATGTCTGTCACGCGATTCATGCCTAGGACGCGGGCCGGAACTTCTCGGCCGTCCGCAAGTGAAACCGTCACCTTCTCACCCGGCAGATGCTTGTGGTGTGCACATGTTGCGATGTAACCATCTTCGGTAACGATCACGCCGCTCCAGTTCTGACCACTCTTTGGAAGAATGCGAACCGTCGCAGCGCTCGCTCGTGTGAGGTCGTTCGCAGGCGAGGTGTTGCGAGCGGATGCTGGACCTGCAGGGGCCTCGTTTCCAAACAAACGTACTTCGTCGATGTTCTTACCGGAAACCAATTCCTTCCAGTTGTCTCGGACCGGAGCAACTAGCGTAAACACCGGGTCAGTGCTTGCTGGCACAAGCGTGCATATTCCAAGGAGTTGCCCTTGTAGATCAAACAAGCCGGTCCCATGATCGAACCACAGTGGGCACGTACATGTGCACCAGATCGGGTCGCACACCAAGGCAGCACGTCCGAAGCGCACTACCGGCTCATTTCCCAGATGGGGTTGAGCAGGATAGCCAATAGCCACGCACTCCTGGCCGGCTTTCGGGCATTTTGAGGGATCGCGCAGCGGGACATGTGGGAAAGGTGCGTCACTTGCGATCTTCAGTAGTCCAATGTTCCATTCTCCCGACCAGCCCAGTGGCACCGCAGTCATGCGACGCCCGTCGGCAAGGTGGATCTCGATCCGACTGTCACGATAGTCCTGAGCCGAAGACGCTGTCGTGAGTATATGACCATCCGGCGTTACAATGACACCGTTGCCCCGCGCTCCATTCGGTATTTCGATCTTAACGACGGCAGTACGCACTGAGTCGTATGTCGCTTGGATATCCTTCTCTATTCTTGCGAGGCCTGTTGGCTGAGCGGCGTACAAGCACACATGGCCAGTCGCAACGAGCAGCGCAAGGCAGAGTGTGGTCCCGCGAGTTCTCATGGGGGGCGAGAAAGACATCATTGTGCTCACCTCGTCATGGGGTTAGCGGCGCTTATGCCGAGCGCAGATCACTTGTCCTCGTCCGCGAATTCGACCTCGAACGAGATCCTTCCAGCGCCGTCTTTGTATTTCACGAGCTTGACTTCCATGGACTGGCCCGGCGCCAGACCATCAACCGGAAGTTTGGTCCCGTCCTCCGCCATGACCCATCGGGCTGCTGGGTTCGGAGAAGGTAGCCGAGCCCACGCAGCCAGGCCGAGTGCTGGCAGGACAGTTCGCCGGCCTCATGCAGTGCGACGAGTACCGAACCGGTTGCTTCCGATGAGGTGTCGCGCCGCTCTCCTCAGCCCTGCCGCTTCACCATGGCCTCCACCCACACCGGCACATAGGGGGGAGTGCAGCCCTTGGACACCGGCCAGTCGCGGTACAGGCCGATCTTCTCGCCAATGGCGATGGCGCGCTTGCGGTGCTTGGGGTGGTGGATGCCAATTGCGGCAAGCGTGTTGTTCATTGTCCACTGCACCTCCGGCATCGCCTTCGGCATCTCTTTCTCGATGCGATCGAGCA
>CAZFLF010000094.1:0-11827 GCA_964519825.1 uncultured Pirellulaceae bacterium
CGCCAATTCCAAGACGCACGCGCCACCGATGACTGGGATCGCCATGAGAAAGGAAAAAGTTGCGGCCGCACGCGGATGGAGCTTTAAACACAGTCCGGTCCCGATGGTGCAGCCGCTGCGCGATAACCCGGGCAGTATTGCGGCGGCCTGAGCCAGTCCGAGTAAGATTGCCTGACCGTAGGTCAATTGTGAGTATTCGCGCGTTCCGCGTGTAGCGCGCGACGAGAGGAGCAGCACAACGCCGGTCACAATCAGGAAGATTCCCGCCAAGGTTGGGTTCGTCAGCCATTCTTCCGCGAACATTTTGACCGGCAAACCGACGACCACCGCCGGCACGGTTGCGACGCAGAGTAAACCGATGGTGCGGCGATCCTCTCGGAGCAATTCCCAGACGCGCCGCCAGTAAAAAACGAGAATCGACAGCAGCGTTCCGCCGTGCAGCACGATCACGAGGTCCGAGACCTCGAAGCTTTCCGCCCCGCCTGGCGGAGACATGAGCGCCGCCACCACCGTGAGATGTCCGTCGGAGCTAACCGGTAAGAACTCGGTCAAACCCTGCACAACGGCCAGCACTAGGATTTGCCAAAGCTGTAATTGCATACGACCTCAATTTTTGGTGAAGTGCCACAATAGGCCGAACATTGGCTGGACCGTCAAGGAGTCCCTGAGGATTCGCGCCGAAATAGTTGGAGCGTGTGGAAAACCACAAATCTGCCCAACATATTTTCTGTACGCAACCTGGTGTTGGCCGCTTGTCTGGATTCAACCGCGTGATAATGCTGTGACGATCCATTACTTTCTTGGCTGAGGCAAATTCCGTGCGCGTCCTGGCTCTCGAAACATCTGGCATGGCTGGCTCGTTGGCGGTGCTTGAGGACGACGGTCTCCTGACAGAGATCGAGCTGGACCCAACGCGGCGTACGGCCCAAACGCTGGCCCCCGCCGTTCGTGACATTTTGCAGCAGGTCGGCTGGAAACCAACGGACGTAGACTTGGTGGCTGTTACCAGCGGCCCCGGTTCGTTCACCGGTTTGCGAATCGGTGTTACTACGGCGAAGACGTTTGCTTATGCCACCGGCGCTGGGGTGCTCGGAGTCAATACCTTGGCCGTGATCGCGAGACAGTCGCCAATCGCCGACGGCCTATTGTGGGTTGTCATGAACGCCGAGCGCGATCAGTTATTCGCTGCCGCGTTTCGTCGCCAGGAATCGGATTGGACGGAAGTAGAATCAACGCATATTGTCGACAACCAAGCTTGGCTGAATCGCGTCACCGCCGGGGTGACCGTCACCGGCCCAGGGCTGCAAAGGATCGTCGCGCGGATTCCCGCCGGGGTTCAGGTCGTCACCGAGGGGGTATGGACACCACGCGCCACCAGCGTGGGACGTGAGGGGTTGCGTGCGTTTCGGGCGGGACAAGTTTCGGACTGCTGGTCATTGTTGCCGAATTACTATCGGGAAAGTGCCGCGGTCGAGAAAACTCAAGGGTTCCGGATTTGACTCTCTCGCCTTCGGATTTTTCATCAGTCACCCTGAACGGCTTTCCCAATTGGCGACCCTCCGGATAGAATCCTCGCCATGGCTTATCGGTCATGTCTTGTCAAACTTCGGTCTGCCGCTCCGGCGATTCTGCCGTCCTTGCTGTTATGCGACTTTGGCAATTTGGAACGTGAAGTCGCTCGATTGACCGAAGCTGGAGTCAAGGCGCTGCATCTGGATGTCATGGACGGCCATTTTGTGCCAAACCTGACTTACGGTTTCCCAATCGTGGAGGCTGTGCGACGGTTGACCGACCTGCCCCTGGATGTCCATTTGATGATCGCCGAGCCGCAACGCTATTTGCGTCAATTCGTCGACGCCGGGGCGGACATCCTGACGGTCCACGTTGAGGCGGTTGCCGATGCACGTTCGGTGTTGGAACAGATTCGTTCACTTGGGGCCGGGGCAGGTTTGGCCTTGAATCCTGATACGTCGCTGAGCACACTCGACGGTTGTCTCGATTTGTGTGACTTGGTGCTGGTGATGAGTGTGCCGGCTGGATTTGGTGGCCAGAGTTTTCACCCAGTCGCTATCGAGAAACTGCGACAGTTACGCCAGTCGGTCCGGCCCGAAGTTTTGCTGGAAGTGGATGGAGGAATTAACCGGACTATAATTCGCGATTGTGCCGCGGCGGGAGCTGAAATGTTCGTTGTCGGTTCAGGGATCTTCCGCGCCGCGAGTTACTCCGAGGCAATTCACGAACTAACCGCTCTGGCGACTGTGTAACTCCATGTTGCGAATTCTTTTGATACGTCCTGGTTCCACGGATCTCGACGAGCAAGGTCGGATCAAAGGGATACTGGATATTCCGCTCAGCCTTCACGGGACGGAGCAAGTCGCGAAGGCGGTGGGCGAACTCGCCGGAATCGAAATCGCGGCGATCTATTCGGCACCGGCCATTTGCTGCTGGCAGACTGCAACCGCCCTGGCGGATCAGCGGCGAGTGAAGGTGAAACGAATTGACGGCTTGCATAATCTCGACCACGGTTTGTGGCACGGCAAGCTCATCGACGAAGTCCGGCAGACTCAACCGAAAGTCTACCGCCAATGGCAAGACAATCCTGAAATGGTCTGCCCGCCTGACGGTGAATCGCTGCCCGACGCACGGAAACGAGTGGCGGCCGCTCTTGTGAAACTGATCAAGAAACATAAGGATGGCGTCATCGCGGTGATCGCGCCGGAGCCGCTGGCCAGTGTTTGTCGCAGCGTTTTGAACGAAAGTGATCTAGGTGATCTGTGGAAGGCGGAATGTGACTGTGGACGATGGGAAGTCATTGACGTCGAGTCTTCGCGGATCGGCGGCCAGCGTGACTAGGCGACCGAAGCGCGGCGTGCCAGAAGGTTTGTGGCTGCGCTGTCCCGGCTGTAACAACGCAATTTTCCGTAAGGAAGCGGAGAAGCGTCAGAATGTCTGCCCACAGTGCGACCATCATTTCTACGTCTCGGCCCGGGATCGCTTGGCTCAGGTGCTCGACGAGGGAACGTTCGACGAATGGGACGCCAATCTGCGTCCAACTGATCCGTTGGAATTCAAAGACAAAAAGCGCTACGCCGAGAAACTCACGGACGAACAGGCCCGCACCGGTTTGTTGGACGCTGTATTGACTGGCACCGGAATGATCCGAGCGCGGAGCGTGGCGATCGGCGTGACCGATTCGGCGTTCTTTATGGGCAGCATGGGGTCAGTTGTCGGCGAGCGACTGACGCGGTTGGTCGAGTGCGCCACCGAGCAGAAACTGCCGCTAATTATCGTCAGTGCCTCGGGAGGCGGCGCCCGCATGCACGAGGGCATTCTGTCCTTGATGCAAATGGCGAAAGTCTCGGCGGCCTTGGCCCGGTATGATCGGTCCGGTGGTTTGTTCATTTCAGTACTCACGAATCCGACCATGGGGGGAGTCGCCGCGAGCTTCGCGTCGTTGGGGGACGTCGTGATCGCCGAGCCGAAAGCCCTGATCGGTTTTGCCGGTCCTCGAACCATCAAGGCGACGATTAAGCTAGAACTGCCCAAGGGGTTTCAGACGAGCGAGTTCTTGCTCGAACATGGATTCATCGACCGCATCGTGCCGCGCGCAAAACTGAAAAGCGAGATTGCCCGCACAATCGACTATTGTGGAAAATAATCCGAGGCATCCCGGCGCAACGAATCAATCCGAATGTCGCAGCGGAAATCGCACAGGTTCCGAATGCTTGAACGATATCCGCCATTAAGAAATACCAGTCGATAAGAAATACAAGCCAACAAAAAAAACCAAGCAACTAAGGAGTACTGCCGTGGAAAAGTGGCCGATTGGTGTGTTCACCAGCGTCGACGCGGGTCTAGGAGTCAAGCTGGAGGTCGCCAAGGATTTGGGGGTCCCAACGATTCAATTACACGCGCCGCATCAATCGTCTCGTACGAAAGCCCACGCCGATAAGTTTCTAGCCCGGCTCAAGGAATTTGGTATCACATTGACTTGTGTTTTTGGCGGTTTCGAGGGTGAAAGTTACGCGGATATTCCGACGGTGTCTCGCACGGTCGGGTTAGTTCCCCCGGCAACTCGCCCGGCCCGAATCAAAGAAATGAAAGAAATCGCGGATTTTGCCCGGCTGCTTGGCTGCCCCGTCGTGGCTTTACACCTGGGCTTTGTGCCGCACGATGCTGCAGCCCCCCTCTATCGAGAGATTCTCGCGGTGACCCGCGACTTGTGCGACTATTGCCAGCGAAACGGACAAAGTCTGCATTTGGAAACGGGTCAAGAAACAGCCGAAGGGCTACTCCAGTTCATTCAAGACGTGGGGTGCGATAATCTATTTATCAACTTTGACCCAGCGAATATGATCCTGTACGGTACTGGCGAACCAATTGCCGCTTTGAAAAAGGTCGGCCGATACGTTCGCAGCATTCATTGCAAGGACGGCAAATGGGCCAAAAACCCGGGTCAAGAGTGGGGTCAAGAGGTACCGCTTGGTGAAGGTGACGTGGGAATGGAAAACTACTTATGGACTTTGAAGGAAATCGGTTACACTGGTCCCCTCACAATTGAACGTGAAATCCCTCAGGAGCCGGAACGGCAAAAAGCCGAGATCGGACATGCGGTGCGGCTGCTGTCGGAACTAAAAGCCAAGATTTGCTAATTCAATACCGAGCTGATTCAATACCACCTAATTCAGTACCGATTGAGTGCTGGTTTACCCCACCGACTCAATGCTAGCTAAGTGAATGTCTCCGTCCGAAAACGCTGCCCTTGGGGGTTGTGGAACCGCACGACGGGTTTTTTTGTTTGGGAGTCCCTCAATGGGAAAGAAGTTGTATGTCGGCAATTTGCCGTACAGCGTGACCAGCAGCACCCTAGAACAATTGTTTGGGGAGCACGGTACCGTGCAATCGGCACAAGTGATCATGGATCGCGATTCGGGGCGGTCCAAGGGCTTCGGGTTTGTTGAAATGGGTTCCGATCAAGAGGCCCAAGCGGCAATCTCAGCCATGAATGGCAAGGAAGTGGATGGTCGTGCGTTGACCGTCAATGAAGCACGTCCGAAAGAGGAAGGTGGCGGCGGAGGCGGCGGTGGTCGCGGCCGCGGCGGATTTGGTGGCGGTGGCGGTGGCGGCGGCGGCGGTCGCCGTGGAAATGGCGGTGGCGGCGGAGGCGGTGGTTATGGTGGAGGTGGCGGCGGCGGACGTCGTTACTAATCCGTTCGCACCTGCGCCCCGACTATCGAGTCGCAACTAGCTTCGAATGTCTCATTAACACCCCGGCTGCTCCGATCCGAGTAGCCGGGGTGTTTTCGTATTCTGTATGGCAGCTCGCCTGACTGAATACTGTCAAGTTCGTCGTGGAAGACACTGGCATGAAGTATAAACAGGACATAATTGATCAGAGCGGGGGGCCAGCTCGGTTGTGGTACAAGGGCTGCGCGTCTCGGAGAGACGCGGCCACGGGGACTCCGATGAATTGGCGATGTTGGGGCGTCCTCGGTTGGGGTGTTCTGTGTTTGGAGCTGCTATCGTTCGTCCCCGCTGCATTCGCAGCTGATAAACCGAACGTCTTGTTCATTGCCATCGATGACCAGAACGATTGGATCGGTTGCGTCGGAGGTCACCCACTCGTCAAGACACCCCACCTGGACGGTCTCGCCCAGCGCGGAACGGTGTTTCTGAATGCCCATTGCCAAGCGCCCCTCTGTAATCCCTCGCGCACCAGCCTGCTGCTCGGGTTGCGACCAACCACGACCGGTGTCTACGGACTCGCGCCCTGGTTTCGCACGCTTCCGCTGTGGCAGAATCGTGTGACACTCCCCCAGCACTTCGCGCAACACGGTTATCGGACCTATTCCACCGGCAAGATTTATCACGGCGGCATCCCATCCAAGGACCGCGCGCGGGAGTTTGACGTCTGGGGCTTGAATCCCGGCATCGGCGTGAGGCCCGCGCGCAAGCTGATTCCGCCGACGCCAATGGGAAATCATCCGCTGATGGACTGGGGCTCGTTTCCCCATCGCGACGAGGACAAAGGGGACTATCAGATTGCGAGTTGGGCCATCGAGCAACTTCAGTCGGTGTCACGCGACCGGCCGTTTTTCCTCTCTGCCGGTTTCTTCCTCCCGCATGTGCCGTGTTACGCCACGCAGCGTTGGTTCGATCTCTATCCAGACGACGATTCCGTCCTGCCAAAGGTCGATCGGCATGACCGCGACGACACGCCGCGATTCTCGTGGTATCTGCATTGGAATCTTCCAGAACCTCGACTGCGTTGGGTCGAAGAAAACAACCAATGGCGGAATCTGGTCCGATCGTATTTGGCATCCGTCAGCTTCATCGACTCGCAAATTGGTCGGCTGCTTGACGCATTGGCCGCAAACGGATTGGCCGAAAACACGGTCGTGGTGGTGTGGGGCGATCACGGCTGGCACCTGGGAGAGAAGCTGATCACCGGGAAGAACACGTTATGGGAACGATCGACGCGAGTCCCGCTCATCTTCGCGGGACCCGGTGTGACGCGGGGCGGACGCTGTAGTCGTCCCGCCGAGTTATTGGACATCTATCCCTCGTTGGCGGAATTGTGCGGTCTGCCGGCGCGAACCGACCTGGAAGGACACAGCCTCGTCCCACAACTTCGTGATGCCGGGGCGGCACGTCCCTGGCCTGCCATTACTTCCCACAATCAAGGCAATCACGCTGTTCGCTCGGAACGCTGGCGGTACATCCATTACGCCGACGATTCGGAAGAGCTGTACGATTTGTCCGCCGATCCCCACGAATGGCACAATATCGCGGCAAAGCCGGAACACGCCGCAGTCCTGATGGAGCACCGGAAGTGGCTGCCGAAGATCGACGTTCCCCCGGCGGCGGGTAGTGCTAACCGGGTGCTCACGTACGACCGGGCCACCGACGAGGCCGTATGGGAAGGTCAGCTCGTTCGCCGCTCGGATCCGATTCCGGAGTGAGCGATCTCTCCGCTCGACAGTGGAACGTGTGGCTCGGTTCCGCTACTCTTGCGGCCTGATCGGCGTCCGGGGAATGATCAGCAACACGACTAAATTGAGGAGATCCATCCGATGAATCGATTCGTATCTCGAGCCCTGATGATGGCATCGACGCTGTTTTTTTGCGCTTCGGTTCCAGCCGATGTACGTCTGTCGAAAGTCTTCACAGATCACATGGTCCTGCAACAGGGACAGCCGGCGGCGATATGGGGTTGGGCCGAGGCCGGCGAAAAGGTCGCGGTCGAAATCATGGGAAGCAAGGCCGAGGCGACCGCCGGAGCGGACGGCAAGTGGTTGGCCAAAGTCACGCCTCCCGCCGCGGGTGGGCCGTATGACTTAACCGTGACTGGCAAGAACTCGGTCAAGCTGACCGACGTTCTGGTTGGCGAAGTCTGGATTTGTTCGGGTCAGTCGAACATGCAATGGGCCGTCTCCCAATCGCTAAACCCGCAAGACGAAGCCAAGGCCGCCAACTTTCCGAATATTCGCCAGATCGCAGTCGCACGAATCCCGGCGGAAGCCCCCCAGTCCGATTTGTCGGGCAATGGTCAAGGAGCATGGCAGGTTTGCAGCCCCGAGACCGTGTCAGCTTTCACCGCTGTCGGGTACTACTTCGGCCGTAAGCTTCACCAGGACTTGAATGTGCCGGTCGGTCTGGTGAACACCTCGTATGGCGGCACGATCTGCGAAGCCTGGACCAGCCGTCCGGGTCTGGAAGCAAATCCCGAGTTCAAACCGATCCTGGAACGTGACGCTCAGTTCAAGCCCGGCAACCCGAACCAGGCATCGGCTTTATACAACAGCATGGTTCAGCCGCTGTTGCCGCTGTCGATTCGCGGCGCGATTTGGTACCAGGGCGAATCCAATCTCCAGCGCGCGGAGCAATACGCGAAGCTCTTTCCCAACATGATCAGCGATTGGCGGAAAAATTTTGGTCAAGGTGATTTCCCGTTTCTGTTCGTGCAGCTCGCTCCATTCCGCTACAACGGCCAGGACCCCCGTAATTGCGCGGAATTGTGGGAATCACAATTGAAGACTCTCTCCGTCGCGAACACCGGAATGGCCGTGACCACCGACATCGGTGATGTCCGAGACATCCATCCCAAAAACAAACAAGAGGTCGGTCGCCGGCTCGCTTTGTGGGCCTTGGCGAAGACGTACGGCAAGCAACTCGTCTTTTCTGGACCGCTCTATGAATCGAATCAGGTTGAGGGGAACAAAATCCGCATCCGCTTCCAGCACACGGGGGGCGGGTTGATGTCCAAAGAAGGGAAACCTCTCACCCATTTTGAAATCACGGGGGCGGACGAAAAGTTTGTTCCAGCAACCGCAACGATCGACGGCGCGACCCTCATCGTCGCCAGCGATCAGGTCGAGAAGCCAGTTGCCGTTCGCTTCGCCTGGAACGATACCGCCGAGCCAAACCTCTTTAATCAAGAAGGGCTGCCTGCTTCGCCGTTCCGCACGGATCCCTTTAAGATGGCTACGGCCGGCAAGGTTCAGTAACCGATCCGGACCTCCGACGCTCGAGAAGAAGTAGCATCTGCCATGCGAATGTTTCTAAAAGGAGAGTGGGTTGATCGCGACGCACGAATCGAAGTGCGCAATCCGTTCAACGGCGCGGTCATCGACACGGTCCCACAAGCTACAAGCCAGGACGTCGATGCCGCGGTGTCTGGGGCGGTGGCGGGTGCGAAGGCGATGCGCGACCTTCCGGCCTATGATCGCTTCAAGATTCTACGCCGGGCCGCCGACATGCTTGTCGCCAGGCAGGACGAAATTGGACTGCTCATCAGTCGCGAGGAAGGCAAGACGGTAGCGGAAGGAAAGTTTGAAGCCGGGCGTGCGGCCGTAACTGTGGAATGTTCCGCCGAGGAAGGGAAACGAATCTTCGGCGAAGTCCTCCCGTTGGATGCAGCGCCTGGCGGTGCAGGGAAGCTCGGTTTCACTTTGCGCGTGCCGTGCGGAGTCGTCGTGGCCATTACGCCCTTCAACTTTCCACTCAATCTGGTCTGTCACAAAGTTGGGCCGGCGCTGGCCGCGGGAAACGCCGTGATCGTCAAGCCGGCGAGCGACACACCCTTATCGGCGCTCAAGCTTGTCGAGATTCTGCTCGAAGCTGGTTTGCCGCCGCTGGCGATCAGTTGTGTGACGGGGGCCGGCGCGTCGGTGGGTGAAGCGTTGTGCAGCGATCCCCGAGTGCGCAAGGTAAGTTTCACGGGCAGCGCGGAGGTCGGCAAGCGAATCTGCCAGCTCGCCGGGTTAAAACGCATCACGATGGAACTAGGGTCGAATAGCCCGCTCATCGTGCTCGATGACGCCGACTTGAACAAAGTCACGGAGGCGATCGTGAGCACCGGTTATGGCAACGCCGGCCAGACTTGCATCTCCACACAACGCGTCATAGCCACGTCGCCGGTTTATGGAGCGGTCCTTGACGCGCTGCGCCCGAAAGTCGAAGCCATTCGAGTGGGCGACCAGCTTGCTCCAACAACCACGATGGGCCCGATGATTCGCGAGCGCGACGCCCAACGTGTGACGGAGTGGATCGACGAAGCGGTCGCGGGCGGCGCGCGGCTGCTGTGTGGCGGCGATCGGCAGTCCGCAATCGTCACGCCAGCGCTGCTCGCCGATGTCCGACCCGACATGCGCATTAGCCGTGACGAGCTGTTCGGTCCGGCAGTCGGCGTGATGGCCGCGAAGAATATTGACGAGGCAATCTCGCTAGCGAACGATTCCCGGTACGGGTTGAGTGCGGCCATCTTCACCGAAAACCTGGATCATGCGCTGAAATTCGCCCGCCAAGTTGAAAGCGGCAATTTGCACATCAACTGGGGGCCTGCTTGGCGCGCGGACTTGATGCCCTACGGCGGTCTGAAGGACAGCGGCCTGGGACGCGAGGGGCCGAAATATGCCATCGAAGAGATGACTGAAACCAAAACCGTGGTGATTCATGCGCGATGAGGGTCCGCGAGGCGCGGCCCAGGATCGGTGGCTGATCAACGCCGGCTGGCTCGTGCGATTGCGGTGGGTGGCTGTCGTCGGGCAGGTTACAACGATTGCCATCGCCATGTGGGCGTTTCGCGCTGAGCTGCCGACTTTACCCTTGCTCGGCATCATCAGCTTGACCACTCTGACTAATCTGGTGTTCGCAGCGTGGCTACGGACGCGACGAATGGCCGGACCATCGGCTGCCGATCGCATTCACTTGGTGATGGCGGGCATCCTGGCGATCGACCTGCTTTCACTAACCGGGTTACTGTATTACTCCGGTGGACCGGCCAACCCGTTCGCGGTGTTCTATTTCGTCAATTTATCGTTGGCCGCTGTGATTGTGCCTGCGCGTTGGTCCTGGGGTCTGACCGTCCTGGCCGTCGGTTGTTTTGGCGGTTTGCTAATGAATCACATTCCCATGCGGGTGCTCGACCAATCGTTCGGTCCCGAATCCCTGTTTCCCGGCAGCCGGTTGCAACACGTCGGTTTGACCGTCGCGCTAATTGCTTGCGGCGGCGTGGTGACCTATTTCATTACGCGTGTGACGCGGGAATTGCATCAGCGGGAGACCGAGCTGCGTGACGCGGAACAACGACGAGCCCGCAGCGAGCGGTTGGAGTCACTGGCGACGTTGGCCGCCGGCGCCGGCCACGAATTGGCGTCTCCGCTATCCACGATCGCCGTCATTGCCAAGGATCTGGCCAGGCATCTCGAAGGGACGAACGCAGCCCCTTCGGTACTGGAAGACGTAGCCTTGATACGTGGCGAATTGGATCAGTGCCGACGAATCCTGGACGGCATGGCCAGCGGCGCGGGGCAGGCTCTCGGCGAAGCGTTGCAGCCGGCTAAGATTGCAACGTTGGTGGACGAGGTGATGGAAGGGCTTCGTCGCCGCGAGCACGTTTCCGTCATGATCCCGGAAGAGGTCGCCGCACTGAGCGTGTTCGTTCCTCTTACCGGAATGTCCCACGCGATCCGCGGCATCGTCCGCAATGCGCTGGACGCCTCGTCGTTCGGCGAGCCTGTCGAGTTCGCCGCTACGTCCGATTCGGATTCGGTTGCGTTCACCGTGCGAGATCGTGGACCGGGCATGCCGCCGGAAGTACTGAACCGTGCCGGAGACCCGTTTTTCACCACCAAGGAGCCGGGCAAGGGGATGGGGCTGGGGTTGTTTCTGGCGCGCAATGTCATCGAGCGGATCGGCGGTGACTTGCGATTGGTCTCGACGCCCGGCACCGGAACGACCGTCACGATTCGTCTTCCCCAACGCCCGACCCCGCCGTGACAAAACCGCCAGCAGCGGCAAAAATGGCCAGAACAATGCGCGAAAACAGCGACAAACCGACTGCTCAAGCCGAGAGCGACTCGCGAGTGCCGGAGGTGCAAACGATGCACCGGCTCGCCCAGAGCATTCTCATCGTTGACGATAACGCACCGTTTCGGGAGCGACTCGCGCGGGCCTTCCGCGAACGGGGATTTGAGGTTCGAACGGCGGCCAACTACGACCAAGCGATGCTTCAGGCGCGCGAGCAACCTCCGCGGTTTTCGGTAGTTGATCTCCGCATGCCAGGACCATCGGGGCTGTCGCTCGTGCGCGATTTGAAGCAGCTTTATCCCGAAATGCAGGTGCTGGTGCTCAGCGGATTTGGGAGCATTTCTACCGCGGTTGACGCGGTGCATCTCGGTGCCGTCAATTTTTTGCCGAAGCCCGCGGATGCCGACGACATCCTGGCCGCCTTCGAGCGCGGAGAAAGAGCATTGCAACCAGCCGAGTCGCCCGTTGAGACACCATCCTTAGCTCGCGCTGAATGGGAACACATTCATCGCGTGTT
>CAZFLF010000095.1:0-11807 GCA_964519825.1 uncultured Pirellulaceae bacterium
GTAAACATCTGGGAACTTCTCCGCCACGTCGGTCTTCTCGCTTTATAACCTCGACGAAGACCTAGGCGAGAAGACCGACGTGGCGGAGAAGTTCCCAGATGTTTACCGCGACCTCAAGTCACGCCACCTCGAGTGGCTGCAGCAGTTTGCGAAGTGAGATCAAAGCGGAAGTCTACTCACGATGTGGATTTAGCCTTTCGGAAAGTGGGACCGGTCGCCGAACTGGGCGCAGTCTATGGTCAGCGCCTGCAAGCCACAAGAATCTGTGCGAGTGCTAGTCGCGAGTCATACTGCCAATCGTCACATTCACACAACACAAATTCTTCCCCTTCACGGCTTGATGTTCACTCCGAACTGAGGCTCACTGTTCCTAGCGGTTAACGGAAGTGGCACACGCTGAACACCACGCGCGAGGACAAGGAAATGGCCATGCCTTGCATTCAGCCAATGCCTTTCGTGAAGTCAAGCAATCGGGCCAACTACTGACGCCGCCTACCTAACACGATGTCTGCCGGCGTCTCGTCCAGCGATTGCCAGAGGCGCGCGGCGACACAGTCTTGCAGCCAGTCTTCGTCGTCGAACGGGCTTTAACCGAAGCTGACCCTATTGGTTCGTCGTGGCAGGGCGACGATCGTTTGCGTCTGACGAGCCCCGCGAGTTGTCGAGCGTCGAGGTGTCGGCCAGTTGGATGGTGATCAAGGTTGACCACTTTTTACATTCGTCCAAACATCGGCCGGTGCGAATCGACGGAGGTGTCCTACGTTCGTTGTCGCGATTACTACATCGGCCACGCCGAGAGTCATGGCCTGTGCGGCGAGAATCATGTCGGCATCAATGCTGGTGTCCGCTGCGGTTTGCTGCCCCTGCTGTCGCGCCTGTGCCCAAAACTCGGCCGCACGCCGCATCGCGGCCGTGGTAATGGGGAGGTACTCGATGAGCTGCCCCAGAGCATCCAAGTGGGCGATTCCCTTGGTCTTGTTCGCGCGAAGTAGTTCGCGACGGACCTCGTAATCGGCAATTTCTGGGAGCACAACTCTCGCTCCGTCGCTCAGCAGTGCTTGAAGCCAAGTGGCACATGCGGCGCTCGTCGCCGATCGCCGGGGATTCGTAACCAAACCGAGCGGTCCGGCGTCCAGAACCACCACGCGGCTCACCAGGTGATCCCTTTCAACTCAGCAGGAAACAGCTTTCGGTCGGACAAACGGTCTTCATCCAACACCTGAATCAAATAGTTGCCGGTTTCCTGTTGATCCGCGGGGTCGGCGTCGTCGATCCATGACTGCAAGAGTGCCACTGCCTCGGTTCGTTTGTCCTGGGTTGGGAGGCATTTGTCCAACACGTGCATTGCGCAGGTTTCGGCGGGCACACCCTGCCGCTGCGCTTCTTGGCGCAGGCGATGCTCAAGGTCGGCTGGTAGGCTAAGCGTCAATGTCATCGCTTCCATCCCTCACGTATCCCGTTCACATCATACAGCCAAGTCTGGAAGCATCCCAGGGGCACCCGGCACACGCTGAGCACCTCGCCCGAGGACAAGGAAAAAGAGAGGCTATAAAAGCAGGATAACCAAAGCTGAAACCTACCTGTGTGGGACCGTACCCGTACAGAACACCTGCCTGCGTGCCCTTGCTCCGACGCGGTGGCCTAGCCTCTGTGTCCACCCATCGTTGTGGGCCTACTTAGGCTTGTTGCGTCAGAAAAAATACAGAAGCCTGCCAAGGAGGCATATCCAGATAGAAGCCACGATTCGTCAGGTCGTTGCCATGTCGGTCGTAAGTGACGGTACCGATCTGATCCTGCATCCGCCAATTCTTGTCAACTAGGTCCATAAGCGGAAGCCGGACATAACATTGACTTTGGTGGGGAGAATAGTTGACTGCCACCAAAAGTATCTCGCCGCCGGGACCATGCCAGGAATACACCACGAAACAATCCCAGGTCCAGTTGCCCTCCCAAGCCGGTGTGCATTCGAGCAATTGCCACTCGCCGTCGCGTACGGCTCGCTGACGAAGGACGGCCAGCAGCCGGTTGTAAAACTGCTCGAGTTTCTGGTCGATGGGTTCGTCCGGTCCTCGATGCAGATGGGGAGAGATCCGTTTCTTCCGTCCCTGGAACTGTCCCTGGTGGAAGAAGCGCAGCCCGGGAGATAGATAAGTAATGACCGCCGCAGCTTCGTGGGCTCCCGGAGGGAATGTCGCGGCCGCCCGCGGTTCGTCGTGGTTTTCCAGGAAGCGGGCCAGCTTCATCTGAAAGTCCAGCCCGGCACAGAAATGCTCACGCACGGGCCTGACGTGACCATCGCGCAGTCGGTCGTACAGCCGCTTGTCGTAGGAATAATCGAATCCCTGTTGCTGCAACGTCCATTCCAGGTCCCAGTAGACTTCGGCCAGGAAGCAGAATTCGGGAGCCAGATCCCGCACGCGCTGGGTCGCCCTCGGCCAGAATGGCTGAGAGGGGATGCCCCACGTTCGTTCAAAGACCTCCGGCAAGACCAGCATAGCCATGTCACATCGCACGCCGTCGCATTGGCCGGCGACCTTCTCAAGTTCCCCGATCATCGCTTCCTGGGTCGCCGGGTTGCCGTAATTGAGCTGCAAGGTGTCCGGCCAGCCCGGGAAGTACGGATCGCGCCCATGAGCCAACAGCAGATCGCCTCGTTGGCGTCTGGCCCAGGTGTAGTTTTTGGGCGCCCGGGACAGATCCAATTCGGTTCCTCGGATGTAATACTCAGGGTGGTCCTCCACCCAGGCGTGATCCGGGCCGGTATGATTGGGAACGAAGTCGAGCATCAAACGCAGGCCGCGATTGCGTAGACGTTCGCGAAGATGCGCCAGCGCTTCATTCCCTCCCAGAGTCTGATGCACCGCGTACCCGGTGATCGCGAAACCCGAACCGGTGATATCTTCTTCGCGCAAGTCCGGCAGGGTCTCCTGGAATTCTCTGCGCCACTCTGGGTTACTTCGCGAAACCTGCTGTCCCGGCAGACCGGTCTGCCAGACGCTGAGTAACCAGATCCAGTCGAAACCCATCGCCGCCAGGCGGTCCAACTCTGAGTCGGGAATGTCATCCAGAGTCGCGCGCCGGCCGAGTGCCTGAGACAACTCGGTCAGCCAGACTCGAGTGTTGATTTGATAAAGCGACGGATCGCGAGGTAGCGCCATGGTGTGTGCATCACGCTGAGCAACCGGTGCTCGAGGGAGGCAACGTCCGTCTTCGTCATCTGGAGCGTTGATGCGGTCCTTCCATTTTACTCGCCACGTGGCAGCAAATTAACCAGTGTAGCCGCCGACCGTGTAGCCGATGTCGTCGCAGTCTCCGTCGTTGAAACTGACTCCCGCGATGTACCAGCCGTGTCCGCATGGCTGACACCAGCGAACATAGCCTGTAATGGCCACCTCTTCGTCGTCTCCAAAATGAACTTTCAGTTTTACCGTCCGGAGTCTCAATGGCCAGTACGACAACAAGCCGATTCCCCAAGCCGAGATATCGCGCGAAAAGGCTGAAAAGCTTACAGTTCCATCTTGCTCGCTGGCGACAGTCACGGGTTGGAAAAATGGAAACCGCCCCCCCTGTCGAAGGTCCGTTTGCAGTCCGAAACGAGCTTTGTCGACTAGTCCCCGGATGGCCTGTTCTTGCCCAACGTGTTCGTCACGTTTGTTGGTCATCATTGCGCTTGCCCCTTGGAAGAGATTGCCGTATGTACCGACTCAATTGCCACATTGCCGCGAAAAAACCCGTCGAAACACTAGGTCGCAGATGGGCTCGTCGCAAGCATGGACAATGGGAAATTCTGGTGCCGCCGCAAAACAAGAACCATTAAATCGGGTTGCAACGGAAAGTACGTTCCAAAGACAGGTCAGAACGTCGCTCATTCGCTACGGAAAGAACTGCCCGACCGATTGGACTTGCCGGGGTAGGTGCACACTTCCCAGCGTTGGTGCGATTCCAAAGTTCATAGCAATCCAAGCGAGTGAATTGTTCGCCACCCCGCATCGGTGTGCATCGGCGAACTGGCGACGTGAGGGGCGTTCTCGTTTCTTAATTTGTTGTAGAATCCCCTGATTAAACCCCCTTCCCTTTGCCGGAGCGGCGCGGACTGAAACCCATTCGATGGGCATCCGGTGCGTCTTATGAATATTCGACGTTTCAGCCACTTCACGATGCGAACACTGTTGATCACCGTTACATTGATGTGTTTGTGGCTGGCGTGGCATTCCGCGAGGACACGTGATCAGCAGCGACGATTGGTATGCGCACAACTTGTCGACGAATGGCTCTGGAGCGCCCACGGGCAGTTTTGGATGCCGATGCAACAGCCGCGGCAACGTTCTTGTTTTAATCGAACCTCGTTCTGGACCAGCATTCTCGCCCGCCCGCAGTGAGGAAACCTTTCAATGCAGAGCCTTGTGATATGCCTGGCCGCGTTGGCCGCTTCCGACGCCAAGGACTTGGAATGGGTTGCCGAGCCGACTCCGGCAACGGCCTTGCCTGCCACGAGCGGCAAACGTCTCTCGGAGGCCGAGCTGGCTGCGCTGACCGAAGGTCAACCGCGAGTCCCCTTCAAGCAACTGACCGTGGGCGTGCGAATGGCCGATGGCACGTTGTGGGTGGGTTCACCACATGGCTTGATGCAACTTCCTCCTCAGGGTCAGCGCTGGCGGTTGTTCCATTCTCGCCGCTGGCTCCCAGCCGACGACGTCCAGGATTTGTCCATTTCGGCGGAGGGCGCGGTAGTCGTGAAGACGTCCGCGGGCTTCGGCAAACTGCTCGCGCAGAAGAGGTCTCTGGAGGAGAAAATGGCCTCCATCAACGACATGCTGCAAAAGCATCACCTCCGCAACGGCCTCGTCACCCATATTTCCCTTCGCGAGCCCGGCAATCTGGCCACTGCCAGCGTTCAGCCCACCAACGACAACGACGGGTTGTGGACCAGCTTGTACGTGGCCGCCGAGGCCTTTCGCTACGGAGCCACGGGAGATCCGACCGCCAAGCGGAACGCCCGCCGCTCGCTTGAGGCTTTGATGTTTCTGGAACGTATCACGGGAATTTCAGGGTTCGTCGCTCGGAGCGTTGTGCCGATCGACGACGATCCGCGCAAGTACGACGGTGAGTGGCATCGTTCGGCGGACAACCTCTGGTGGTGGAAAGGGGACACCTCGAGCGACGAACTCGTGGGGCATTACTTCGCCTACCAGGTCTACCACGACGTAGCGGCCAATGACCAAGAGAAACAAGAGATCAGCCAATACGTGGCCCGGATCACGGACCACATCCTGGATCACGGGTTGTACTACGTGGGTCCGCCGGGCAAGCCGACCACGTGGGGTGTGTGGGCTCCGGAAAAGTTAAATCACGACCTGCGAAGGTTTGGCGATCGCGGACTAAATTCCCTGGAGATCCTCTCCCATCTGAAGGTGGCCGAACACATGACCGGCAAGCCGCGTTATACGGAGATGCTCCGCGAGTTGATCGAGAAACACGCCTACGCCACGAACGCCGTTGGACAGAAGCAGGTCTGGCCTCCGCAGGCAGTCAACCACAGCGACGACGAGTTGGCTTTTCTTTCCTACTATCCGCTTCTGCTCCTGGAGCGCGACTCAGAACTGCGTACCAAATATCTGGTCAGCATCAAGCGTTCCTGGCTGATCGAACGGCCCGAACACAGTCCGCTGTTCAACTTGATTTACGGAGCCGCACTCCAGGCCAGCACTTGGACCGATCCCTCGCATCGTCCCGACCAGGCCCACGTCGCGCCGGCTGATTACGACCACGATGAATGCATGGCGTGGTTTCGCGACGTGCCTCAAGACACGATTCATTGGACTGTCATCAACAGCAAGCGACAGGACATCACGCTCTTGGGCAACAATCGCTTTCGCCGGCCGGCGAGCCAGGACGCATTGCCGGTCTCAGAGCGCCACGTGATGCGCTGGAACGGCGATCCTTACGTGTTGGACGGTGGCTCTGACGGTCGCGAACGCGACGACGGTGCCCCCATTCTGTTGCCCTATTGGATGGGGCGGTATCACCGGCTGATTGATTAGCCTTGCGTGTTTCGCTGAGTGTCTTCGAGAACCTCGAGTAATTGTTCCAGGGCATCCCACGCGGCGGCGAAACCGGCGTAGGCGGCAACCTGAAACATCGCCTCGCAAATCTCTTCCACCTTAGCACCGTTGCGGAGAGCCATCTGTAGATTGAGTCGGAGAGCGTTACGCCGCCCCAATGCGGCTAGGACGCAGATGCTGCAGAGCGACCGAGTTTTCAGGTCAATTCCCTCGCGGGTCCATATTCTGCCGCCGACTACTGAGACAACTTCCGTCTCGAAGTCGGGGCAAACAGCCTTGAACCGAGCTGTTAATTGCTCGATGTTCTCCTCCCCCACCATGCGAGCAAATTGCGCGTAACCTTTTTCGTAGTCGCTGCTCACGGTTAATGCTCCGGTAGATTCTCGTTTTGTCCGCGCGGGCGGAAGGGATCGGGAGTCGTTTTTGCGGCGGCCGAAATCGTTTAACCGCAAGCCGCAGGCGAGCGAGTTCAGGCGCTATCGATCTCAGCTCACAGCGCTCGCCTGCGGCTTGCGGTTAAACGATTCGATTTCGCGTCAAACTCCCTTACCTGATTCGTCACGGTTTTTTCTTTTCAATGTCGCGGCCGGCGGTCCAGAACAACGCGTTAGCCAGCATGCGGCGGAAAGCGGGATTCTGGAACGTGTCCTGCGCGCCGAGCGAAGTGTAGAAAATGCGCCCGCCTTTGTAGTCCCGGGTCCAGGCCAGCGCCTCGGTAGGCTCGCCGGGGATGCTTCCGCTGAGTAACACGTGGATATCGGCCGCATGCCCTTCATTCTTGTACAGGGCATCGTTGGCCTTACTGAGTTCCACCCCTGCCAAAATCGGATGCTTTTCAGCGGCGACGGAAACTTTTATTTGTGTGACCGGCCCAACGGGATGGTGGCTGTGATAGTTGCCGCCCAGAACTTCGCGGTCGAAGTCCAGCCAGGTTTGCACCGCATGACTGGCTGTGCGGACGGCTACGATCGGCCGACCGGACGTGGCGTATTTCTTAAACCGGTCGAGCTGCTCGCCTTTGAGTTGCATGCGTTTGATAAATACGAAGGCGACGTCGCAGTTGTCGAGTTGTTCCAAACCGGGCAGATCGTCGGTGGCTGTGCGGACTACGCGATTGCATTGCACGTTGAAGTTACGCACCAGATATTCTTGAAACGGCGCTAGCGACGCTTCCGAGTCATAGGTATTGCAGCCGGAAAGGATGCACACCTTAAGCGGCTTGCCCCCCTCTTCCGCAAATACTGACGCCGTAGCGAATCCAGAGAGTGCCCAGAGGGTCAAGGCCAGGATGGATCGCATTTCAAGCTCCTGAAAGTTTGGGACGGAACTGCAAGGAGTGGTAGCTTACCAAAAAAAACGTCTAGGACAGAATGGCCATTTTCCCTAGAATCCCGCCGCAATTCCCCATTCTTCTCTATTGTGATTTTGGAATCCGACGGACACGAGGTCATTATGTCGCGCCGTAATTTCACTCCGCCGCCGTCCCCTGCACCTCGCTCGAGATCGCGACGCGGGCTGCCGTGGGGCAAACTGTTCTTGCTGGGTTTGATCGGGGTACTGGCACTCGCGTGGTTTGCCCCAATGATCGTGATGAAGACCAGTTTGCGCGATCGCGTGTTAAAGACCGCGCTACAGGGATTTCCGGGAAGGGTTGTGATTGGTTCCGCGTCGGCCGGTTGGCTGTCCCCTATCGAATTGAAAGGGGCGTCAGCAGTCGATGGCCAGAGTCAAGAAGTTTTGACCGTCGCCTCCGTGAGGACAGAGAAGAATCTGCTGTCGCTCCTTCTTGACCGACAACACATCGGCACGATCCGGATTGAGCAGCCCAAGCTGAAGCTCGTGCTTCGCCCCGATGGTAGCAACGTTGAAGACCTGCTCAAGCCATGGCTCGACAGAGAGAAGTCGTCTTCGCCTATTGGCCTGGCGGTCGAGATCATCGACGGGTCGGTGGAAGCAACGCACGCGGGAAGTGCCGTCAAATGGCAACTCGATAAACTGAACGCCAACGTCGCGATTCCGCAAAGTAAAGTGTCTCCGCTCACTGCGAGAATCACGACTAACATTGCAGCCGCAGGGGCGGCTCCAGGAACGTTGGCCGCGGACGTGCAATGGCAATCCGCGCCGACAACGACCGCGGACGGACCCGGCGCCAGTGCGCCGGCTCAAGGAACGGCGACCATTCAGACCAACGGTCTTCCGCTCGACATCGTGACGCTTGCCTTGCGCCGGGCGGGTCTGGACATTCAACTAGCGGGCCTGTTAACTGCCGACGCCGCACTCACCGTCACCGACAAGATGCAGACGGCCAAAATCCAGAAGCTGGCCGCCCAAAACCTGTTCATCGCATCGCCGGCGTTGCTCGGGGCCGATCAGATTCAACTCGCGACGGTTACCGGTAGCGGAGAAATCTCACGCGGTAACGGCGAGTGGCAGTTTCGCAATGTAATTGTTGAATCGGACATCGCGGCGCTGAAAGCAGCCGGCGCCGGACCGTCGGCTGGAGCGAACTCCGTTGGCGCAGAATTGACCCGCGCCTTTCGTAGGGGCAACTGGGAAGTTCGAGGCAACCTCGACGTGGCGAAGCTGGCGGCCATGCTCCCCACCACACTTCGGTTGCGCGAGGGGACTCACGTTTCGTCCGGACAATTGACAGTTGCCCTGACGAGCCAGGCGAAGCCGGAGGGGAATGTGTGGAATGCTGAACTGCAAGCGAACCAATTGGCAGCGATTCACGCCGGAACGGCGTTCGAATGGAAGAAACCGATTGTCGTAAAAGCCGCGGTTCGGGAAGCCACCAGTGGCATCATCGTGGATCAATTCACTTGTGATTCAACGTTCCTGCAACTCTCGGGCGCGGGAACGCTGGAACAGGGACAGTTCGCGGTCAACGGCGATCTCTCGCAGTTCGTCAATGAAGTGGGAAGGTTCGTCGATCTCGGCTCGGTCCGCGCGGCGGGCAAGTTCCGTGGAAAAATTGACTGGAAGAACGACGGCCGCGATGCGCTGGCGCTGGCCGGAAATGGCTCCGCTACGGACTTTGAGCTGACCTATGTCGCAGATCGACCGTGGCAGGAGAAACAGCTTGATGTCCAGTTCAATTCCGCCGCGAAGGTTGTGGCCGGACGCATCACCCAGATCGATCGCGGCAATCTCAATGTGACCGCGGCCGGTGACAATCTTGAGGCGGAACTCCTGAAACCGCTCACCGAAATCTCCTCGACAACGACCTGGCCGGTTCACGTTCGAGTGCGCGGAGATCTTGGCCGCTGGCTGGCGCGAATGCAAATGTTCGTCACCTTGGACGGATGGCAGATCGACGGCGATGACCTTGATTTAGAGGGAGATCTGCAGGCTTCGAAACAGCGTTTGGAATTCGTCACGACCAGGGGGCCCGGCGGTGATTTGTCTGGGGCCCAGACCGGTGCTCCGACTTCCACCAGACCGATAGCGGACGGCAATCGGAATTACGCCACCATCAAAAACTTCTTGTTCAACGGTTCGGGGCTTACGATCCAAGAGCCGACGTTGCAGATCGAAACAAAGGCGGCTTATGACGTGGTGAGTGGCGAATTCACTTCACCGGAGACCATCATCTCCGGGTCAACTATCGCATTGCGGGCGGAAAAGACGCGGTTGTTGTTTCACGGCGGACAGATCGCGCTCGACGGGGATGTGCAGTATCGCACGAATCTGGATCGGCTCAGCAGTTGGTTGCGCGACGTTCACCAGCCGGCGACTTACCGGGTCCAAGGTGAGGCGACCGGGACCATTCACCTGGCGTATGCCAGCGGTGCGACCAAGGCCGACGCGACCGCCAGCATTGACAATTTCGTCTACTCCACTCCCGCGAGAGTCAGCGGCCTGACGATCACTCCCGTGAATCAGGCGCCCGGATGGCAAGAGCTGTGGAAAGAGCCACGACTCGAAGTGGCAGTGCAAGGATCGCTGGATGCCAGCGGGCAGCAAGCCACGCTTGAGAAGCTGGAAGTGGCTGGTGATTCGTTGAGCATCGGCGCGGCGGGTGCGATCCGCCAACCGTTCAACAGGTGCGAACTCGACTTGTCCGGTCAGTATGCCTACGACTTAGAGCGGCTCTCCCAACGTCTGCGCGGAATGATCGGACCCCAAGTGCAAATGACCGGTACCGGACAGCGCCCGTTCTCGATACGCGGTCCGCTCCTGGCAGCCAGCTCGCAGCAACCAACCGTTCATGCAGCGTCCAGCAAAACTACCACCTCCGGCTCGTTTGCCAGCCTGCAAGAGATGCTGGCCGAGGCCAGCGTCGCATGGCAAACGCTGGTTATCCAAGGCTTCGAGGTTGGCGCGGGTGAAGTCGCAACGAAACTCGACAAAGGAGTGCTCACGATTTCGCCAATTAACCTGCCGGTGAGCGAAGGAAAGATCGCGGTCGCGCCGCGCATCGACGTTACGCAGACTCCTTATATCGCGACCCTGGAACCCGGAACGCTCGTCGATCATGTTCGCATTTCGCCGCAGATGTGCCGGTCGTGGCTCAAGTACCTCGCGCCGATGGTGGCGGATGCGACGGCCGCCGAAGGACATTTCTCAGTGGTGGTCGATGAAGCGCGGTTCCCCGTGACCGATCCGACTGGTGGGAACGTGCAAGGGAAACTCCTGATCCACACGGCCCAGATCGGACCCGGTCCGTTGTCGCAGGAGATCCTTGGCGTGGTGCAACTGATTAAGTCCGTGATCGATAAACGACCCGTGTTGCCCGGCCAACCGACTTCGGTGCAGTGGCTCGACATGCCCGAGCAGCAATTAAATCTCCAACTCACCGAGCATCGCGTCTATCACCGGGACATGAAGTTTTTGGTGAATGATGTCGCGGTGACGACCAGCGGATGGGTGGGGCTTGATCAGCAACTCGCACTGGTCGCGGAAGTGCCGGTGCTCGACGCGTGGGTGGCGAAGGATCGTTATCTGGCGTCACTGAAGGGTCAGACGATTCGGTTGCCGATCAGCGGTACGCTCAGTCGCCCCCAGGTGGATCGCACCGCACTTCGCGAATTGACTCGCCAAACCGTGATTGGCGCCGGCTCGAATTTATTGCAAGACGAAGTCAGTCGCGGCCTGAACAAACTGTTTCAGCCCAAGGGCTTGCCGGTTCCTGTGCCCCAGCAGCAGCCGCCACGATAGCACAAGTATCCAATTCCGAATGCGGCTCGCGAGACTACTTCAGACTGGCTGACGCGGCGAGTCCTCGCGGTGGCTGGCGGCGAGGAGCAACTCGACCGCCTCGCGCCCAGTCATGCCGATCGTAATGCCAAGTGCTTGGGCTTTCGGCGTGGCGTCGACGATCTTTGCCTCAAACAGATCTTCCGGTTCGACGAGCGGATGCGCAGGTGTTCCGCGCGCGATCGCTACCGCTTGTCCAAACTCACCGGCCGTATGCACATCGTAGATCCCGCAGCCGACGATGCCTGCCTCGGTGAGAATCGAGCAATACTGCCCTTGCTGCCACCGATTGCTGATGCCGATCGCGCAGCCATTGCGGAATTGAAGTGGACGGGATGTTGTTCGCGGCAATGGGTTCGACATACGATGCTCCCTCACGGCTGTGCCCGGAGCGGACCGAGGTAAGACGCTTTCTTTCCCAAACCGGAAAATGTCTCACCCGTGACCGCGCGCGGTTTGACGGACTGATCGATCAACTGCATTGTACAACGGGTGCGGTCGAGATTGGCACACCGCACCGGGCGCAAGGCCAATGGTACTTGCTTT
>CAZFLF010000096.1:0-11709 GCA_964519825.1 uncultured Pirellulaceae bacterium
CGTACAACCCGTCGAGCGCCGCCTCCGCCGCAATTTGTTCCGTCTTGCGCCGGTAGGCGAACGTCTCGTCTGTGATCTCTAATTCGAAGTGTTTCCCCATCTTGTGGCCATTGAGAACACGCCCCACTCGCAAGCCGTTTTTAGTGGCTACATTTTGCATTTTACTTTTCGCCATAACTCGCAACAAACGAATGGGTTCCGGCGAAACAGGGCCTCAAAAAGCTAAAAAGTTCGGGCTAATGCTCGTTGATCGCGATACGAGGTTCGCGCCGCTCCGCGATTTCCTGGAGACCAGTACCGAGATCGAACCGGTTTTGTTGCCCCCACGAAGCCCCGCCTGATTTCCCGCCCGGCTGAAGTTTTTGACCACACGCCACCGTTTAACCTTGAGACAGCCAGAACCAGCTTTCAAAGTCTCCCCCTTTCCGACCGTCGCCGAAAACGTCCAGCGTGAATTCGTTGCGATCCTGGTTGCCGTCTCCGTTCAGGCCGGTCCAATGCAGGAAAGCGTCGCCGTCCAACGGACGCTGGCCGGCGGCGTCCAGGATGCAGTTGCTTTTCAGGACCACCCGGCAGCGGAGGAATTTACCGTCGAAGAGTTGCGTCTCCAGCTTGAGCCATTCCTCCAGGATCTCTTTGCGAATCAAGGGACGCGGCGAAAACACCCAAACTCGGTTTTCGTTATTGGCCGGTTTTACTTCGCCGCTCACGATGAACAACCGGTGGCCACCCAGCCGGATTTCGACTCCCTGCGCTTGTTCGAGCTGTGGCAATTCCAGCGTGACGATGAACGTGTTGGGGTTGGGGGCGCGAAACTCCTGCGGTGCCAAGAGTGTCAGCGGCGACATCGGCTCGGAAAACTCAATCGCCAATCCACGATTGAACACATCGAGCGGGACTGGCTGATCGTTGGCGAAGGGTTGACTGGCCAGCCACTTAATCGAGACGACGGTCGGAAATTTCTGTTGCGGTTCACCTTCCTGCCGGGCCGCGGCTTCGAAACGGACGCGCAGCGCTTCACCCTGCGGCGGTGGAACCTCCAGCGTGGCTTCAACGTCGTGACAGCCGAGTTTCTTGCCGAGCGTGCGGTCGACTTGAGCTAGCCCGTCGGCATTCGTGGGGACGGCAATCGATGGGCCCGTGTTTGCCGGCTTGCCGACTTCGGTCAGGATGTCGCCGAGGCCCATGTCGCGGAAGCGGACCAAGACAGCCTCTCGCGGCCGGGCGTGTTCGTCTTCGACGCCGACGGTCAGCGGGCACGGCAGCTTTTCGCCCGGCGGCGCTTCTTGTCCGTCTCCGCCCACATACCGCAACGCCAAATGACGCGGCGGAAACAGATCGCGGCAGTCGCTGAGGATGGTCCATTTCTCGCCGTCGAATTGCGCCAAGGCCAAGCGACCGAAGTGGTGATGGATGCCACGGGCAGGAGTGTTTTCCAGCGCTTCGATCGAGGCGTCGGCCGTGCGGGCGGCAAAGACCCAGTAGTCGCCGACGTGGAATTCGCCCTTCTTGAACTCGGTGCTGAACGACACCTGGATGCCGTCCTCCAGCATGACGGGCGTGGCATCGTCAAGGACCGGCAAGATGCCTTCGTTGGCAACGACGTCCACGCCGGTTTGGTCCCAACGTCGGATGCAGGTGTGACGGGATTGGATTTTGTCGGCAGCCGTTTCAAAGAAATTCGCGGTGAGAGGGGTGTCGAGTGTGATGGTCTTCGTCTTGGTATCGACGAACTTGATCTTGCGCATCTCGCCGGGCAGCATCCCGTCGGCCAGAACGGAAAGCGATCGCACATCGTCGGTGATTTCGATCCAGTTCCCGATGTTGAATCGCAAGACAGAATCCCGCCCCGTTTCGTCGACGGTCAACGTGTCGAGAGTCGGGATCGCTGTGACGGCGGCGACGACCGACGCGTTGTCGCGTGACCATTTGAACGTGGCCTTTTTGGGCGACCCGCCGTGGTGGATTTCGACGCGGTACAGCCGATTCTCCAAGCCGCGATAGCCAACCGTGGGCGCCAACAGACACGGCCCTTGTTCCTTCGGGACATCCACAATCGCGTTGCTGAGACGCCCGGCGGAGGGCTGAATTACGTCGAGCCAGCCGGGAATCTTTTCGTCGGGCGTGCCGCAGGTGACTGGGCCATCCTTGAGCTCCAGCAATTTGACCTGCCAGGCCGTTTGGAGCCGCGTCGTGGTGTCGACGGCGACCGCTTTCTCGACGAGATCCGGGGCCTCTAAGAACGTCACCTCGCGCTGCGTAACGTCGATGTAAATCAGGTACATCCCCTTCTTTGGCAACGGGGCGGGGTGCGGTACGAACGGCTGTCGACCGAAAGCGAACCTGTCCGCGCTGCCGCGACATTCGGCGAGCACCGCATCGAATTCCTGCGTTCCACCGCCGTGGTTTTCGGCGAGCAGTCCGTCCACATAGATGCGGCCGCGGCCGATGGTCAACTGGCCATTGTTGTCCACGTCGATCTGGAATCCGTTCGGAGTCGCACGCGGCACGCCACAGCGACCCACGACGTCCAGGGTCTCGGCGCGCCAGCGGCGGTCGAGGATTTCCACTTGTTCATTCCAATCCGCGTCGAGTTGGACTCGGCCCTGTTGCATCAGGACTCCGCTGAAGTCCCGCTGGGGGTCGAATCTTTGCCGACTATAATCGCCGCTCATCGAAGGCTCCTTGTTGCTGACTCAGGTGGCAAATTCGTAGAATCGTTTCAGGTGCCGAAGAACAGACCGGCTTCCAAACTGAAGCGCAGGTATTCTTCCAACCGCACACGCAAGTTGGTTTCTCGCTGCGGCTGATGTAGCTCGTGAAAAGCACCCATCTCGGATTCGTCATCCGCGCCGGTGCGGATTTCGACGGGCGAGGAATTGCGGAGTTGTCCATAGCCCGGCTGGCCGTAACGCAGATTCGTGAAGCTCGGCTTGAGCCAGGCGCGGATCGTCTCCTCGAGGAGTTTTTGTTTCGCGGGCGTCAAATGCAGGTCGATTTTTTTGGCGGCCTCGATCGCCTGGCCGAAGGACAGATCGGGTTGGCAGCGAAAACGTCGGGGGACTCGCGCGCCGTCCGGCAGAAACGAAAATCGCACGCAACCGCTTTGTTTCTTTGCGGAAAACACGGGCTGCGGCAAAGGTTCTCCCGGCCGTTCCTGCGAAACGAAGATCACGTTCGAAGCCAATTCCAGCGCCACCGTGTGGACTCGGCCGACGACCGTACTGTCCTCAATGTGCAGCGGCGCGCCCGGATTGTTTCCGCTGTCGTCTGCATAGGCCAGGTCCGTTTCGGCGGTCGCGTCGACGATGCTGTCGTTGATCCGCACCTGTGCGGCGTGCGCGACTCGCAGGCTGCCGACGATGCAATGGTCCAGTTCGACTTTTGTGCTCGGCAATGCTACCGTCAGGCTGACCGCGCCCGGTTGCTGCGGCACGCCATCAAACCGCAGGCCGCGGCCCGGCACCAGCGTGCAGTGGCTCAACCGCAACTGACTGAGTGCGTTGGTCGCATTCGGCACTTGCAACCCATGCGTTGGAATCAGCAGACCGTTCAGCAGCAATTCCGAATCCGCGTCGCCGATGATCACGAGATCGCCCGTCAACACGAGCAACGGACGACAACCGTTTGCGGCGCGCAGTTCCAGTTTCTGTTTGGCCTTCAGGTGGATCGACGGCGGCAGTTCATAGCGGCCGCTGTTCGCGATTTCGATGATTCCGCTTTGCGAATCAAGCAAGCTGAGCGCCTCGGCGACCGTCGCGACGGGGGGTTGATCCTGCGGAACCTGAATCGGCGTTCGGGACTTTGCCAGATCCGTGTCGAACGCGTTCTCGCGTTCATATTCCCCACCACCGATATCGGCGGCGAAGCCGTAATGAAACATCACGAGCGGGGGAGAATTCTGCGGCGCGAGCGAAGCGGGAATGGCGATGCGGCCGAGTACGGGGTCGACAGCAATCTGAGCCACTTTTTCGTTCAGCGGATCGTCTTCGGGGGGCTGGTGTGCCCAATCGCCGCTGGCGAGATCCGACAAATTGCAAACGGTGATCTGCGACAGCGGCACTTCCTTTCCGTCGTTGACGATCGAAAAACTTTTCTGCCTTCCGTAATAGTCCGCCAGATGCGAGGCGAGCACTCGGCGGCTGATTGGCTCGGGGACGTTGATCGGTTCGGCCAAGTGTGAGACTTCGTCTTCGGTTTCCGGCCACGTGAACAGTTGCGAGTTGTTGCCCAGCGGACTGAAGAGAAAGCGGCCGTCCGTCGCCACGTCGTTGAGCTTGCAGGCCGGCGAATTCGTGAGCGAATACGCCTTCAACCGCCACAGGAAGATACCGATGTTTGGAATGTTGTACTTGCCGTCGCCGCTGGCGATGCTTCGCACGTCCAACGTGTGAGCCGTGGTTTCAAATGCCGTGTTCAGCCGCTCGAGTCGTTCCCACTGCCGCAGATCCGGCGCGTACCAATTCTCCGGGCGTGAGTGGTTCATGTGCTGCGTGGTCGCGAGCAACTGAAAGAATTCCACGACCCGCGCGTGCCAGCCGGTGACGTCGCGAGCGAGTTGCTCCAACATCGCGGCTGTGCCCTTGCGGCGGCGAAAGCCGATCGTGTGAGCGACCTCGGCCCGTGCGCTCATGACCTTCGGTGCCACGGCATGCAGCGCGCGATAGCCAATCAGATCGCCGATGTAGGGCACGACCCACTCGGCGCAGGTCTCGATGAATTGGTCGTCTTCAAGTTGCCGAAGATTCTCTTCGAGCACCGCGACCTCATCAGCGGCGACCGATAGCAGGGCTTCGAGCGGCTTGTCGCGCTCGGCGTCCCGGATGCGATAGATCGCCGGAAGCAACTCGTACAGTTTCCGCGCGTCGAAACTCATACCAACACCTGCAGTTCATTGAGGTGCGCCGGGGCCAGCGTCAGTAGTTCGGCGGCCAGGTCACCGTTCGGCATGGAAGCCGGCAGTCGATCGCGTACCAGGCCTTCGCCGGTCGTGCGAACCACGTCGTCCACGTCCACCATCAACACGCCCGGCACGTTTTGGATCACGGCGATGACTTCGCTTTTCGGCACCGACTGGCCGAAGCTCCGCGCGTCAAAGGAGAAATGCTCGAGCAGAGCGGCATCGACTGCCGCCTTGACCTTGTCGGGCACTCGATCGAGATCCACCTTGAATCTGCCCGTGACTTTGAACGTGGCTTCGCGATACGACATCACGCAGAGTCGAACGAACGGGTCGCCCACTTTCGCCAACGCTTCGAGCAAATGCTCGTACAAATCGCTGCCCGGATCGACCTTCGCGCCGCCCGGGCCCGCGACCGTCAAGAACACGCCGCGCGTCCGGCCGTCCCAGGTGCGCGTGGCCAGCGCTTTGGCGATCCCCGCGTAGGCGCGCGTAAAGTCCTCGTAATCCTGGAGCGATACGATCCGGTCCAGGGTCAGCACGGTGAACGGCGCGTTGACGCGCGCGTCGTCCAGCGATTCGCGATCGGCGGCGCCGGTCGCGTTCGCGGGATTGATGACGGACTTCACGCCGAGCGGACGGGTCATCAGCAGACTGAGCTGTTTTGCCTGCACCAGACCGTCTAGGCCGATCCCCTTGCGATAGATCGCCCGCACGTTTTCCTGGCCGCTCGGCAGTCGAGCTCCCGTGAGACCGTCACCAAACTGAACCGTGGTCCGACGATCGTCGCTGGTACGCGTGACGAACACGCGGTCGTGCGGTCCGAGTCCGTAAAGCGCGGGCACCTCGTGCCACTCCAGATCATTGACCTGAATGTGCAAGGTCGATTCAGCACCACTCGGATTCGACGCACTGACATACGTCAGCGGCGGCTGCCGCAGCATGAACCGCTGAAACGGCTGCCCGGCGTCACCGCTGCCCAGAACTTCCGTCACCGTTTCGCCGTGCGAGGCGCGGGCAACGTTGGCGTTGACGGTCACGGTGGTGCGATCGTAAAGATTCGCGAGCGATTGCCGCAGCTTGAGCAGCGTGTGCTCCGGGTCCGCGCGGGCCGCCTTGTCGAGCGTCACAAGTTCACTGACGAAGCGGTCGTCGTCCGCGGGTGCGGCAGGGACGATTTGTTCGTTCGGATCGTCGACCAAGCCTTCCACGCCGCGTTGATCGCGCAAGTGCCATCGCTTTACGTTTTTTTGTCCCGCGAGCGGCACAGGAGGCTTCAGGACGATGAGCATGTCGCCGCGTTTTACCGAGCCCACCGTTTTCCCGTCTTCAACCAAGGGCAGCCCGTCCGATTTGTCAGTGACGCGCACGCGGGCCAGCTTGCCGCGGACGACCAGCGTTTGCAGCGGCGGCAAGTCGTTCACCACTCGATCCAGCACGATTTCGTTTTGGCCAACGAAATCGACGAGCGGCGTTTCGGCCAGTTCCAGTTCCTCGCTCTGAACATAAACGGACGTGTGGAGCGGCGAAAATCTGTCGGTATTCTCTCCCGAGATTCCCAAACGCGTGGACTTGGCGGTGAGGTTGAATGCCGACTTCGTTTCCTCGGCGACCGATTGCACGCGATACAGTTCGGCGTATTCCGTCGGGGTCACCGTCGACAGCACAACCCAACTGCTAGCGGTCACTTGGCTGTACACGGCATCAAGATTGAGCGTCTTGGTGTCGATCGGCAACTTCGCGTCTGACCACTTGAATTGGTCGTTCGCGAACGGACCCGGAATGAACGGGAACACTTCCTCATCGTCCGCCTTGGGACTGAATTCGCCCACGCGGAGAGCGATCGGGAGCGTGTTCCACGGCGGCGCGTTGTGGCCGAATAACGCGGCCCGCTGACGCAGGGCGAAGAGGCGCGCATTGGCCGCGGGTTTTTTCATTGGCACACGCGATCCCAGGCCCGGTTGCCATGTGACACGCGTTCGTCCGGCAACGAAGTCCGGTTCAACGGTCTGCAAACGCCGCTCATCCCATTGGTCGTCCGGAGGGCTGCCTTCCCGCTCATTTCCGACGAGCACGATCATATCCCCAGCTTTCAGATTCGTGGACGTTCCCTTGAGATAAATGGATGTATCTTCGAAAATCGGCAACTTAAAGCTGCTCAACTGAGGCCGCATGGCGTTCCATTCGACGCGAGCTTCGATCGGTTCGAGCGTTTCGAAGGTCTGCGGCTTTTCGTTGGGGCCCGGGATGCTTTGCACTTTCGCACCGCGATCGATCGTCGTGCGGCGCGGCGAGCCGGGGGCTTCTTCCAAAGTGAATGCTAGAAACGTGCTGGCGGCGACGCCGGGGCGCAGCTCGTAACCAATGACGCGCGCCTGTTCCAAGAGCGATAGCCGTTCGGTGGCCGTACGCAGATAACTCTCGACGGCGATGCGCTCTTGGTAGAAGGTCAGCACATCGGCGACGGTCGCCCAGGCATCCAGCAGCGCGATGGAAAAGTCATCTTTGTCGCGCGTTCGCAGTGCGGCCAAGGTCGGAAACCGCTGCGACGACAACTTCGCGAGCATGCTTTCCAAAAAGTCGGTGTGTGTGCCGACGCGGTACGCGATCGCGGCGAGCCCCGAGCGGTTATCGATGTTACGGGGGGTGCGCGCCGCCAGCCCCTCGCAGCAGCCACAGTCATTCAGTTCGAGCGCGGATGCGTTTGCCGAGCCGCTCATTTGCCACCTCCCAGATTCAGGCTGAACACGCCGTGCTCGCGAAAATTGGGATCGTTATTCAGCCGCGCAATTTCCAGGCGTCCGAGTTTCAATTGTCCGGCCAGAAGTGCCTCGTCGCTGGGCTGGCCCTGCCGCTCGAATTTCGTCACGCGCACCTCTTCGACGCCAGCCACCTCCTGCGCGGCCGCGACCAGGCGACTGAGAAACACCGGCTGACCAAAACTGAAATTGTCCGGATGGAAAGCGCCGCGCCGACCGTCCGGCAGGTCGCGGTTGCTGAAGACCTCCAACAGTGCCGCTTTCACGGAACTGCGAAAATAGTCCGGCCGGACGCAAACGTGGACTTCAATGTCCAGCGACACGAACCGCGGACCGTCGATTTCCAAATCGCAACCCGCCATGCGGTAGCGCTCCATGTGACGGCGGATTTCGGTTTCGAACGCCGCGTCCACCGGCAGCCCACCCAGCCGGTCGACCGTCACGAACACGGTGTGCCAACTGCCCGTCCAGCGGAACGTCGCGGCGGCTCGCTGGACGCCGGAGTGGCGCTGGGCGACTTCGGCATAGTCGGCTTCTGTCACTGCTCGTTCTTGCCGCCGAAAGGCGCTCGGCGCGTCCTGCCGCACGCGTTCCGCCGATTCCGGTTCGCTGCCGCCCCGCGCTGGCGACGGATTGCGCACCCCTTCCACCGCCGGTTCGTCGGTCACGATGTGCGCGATCGCTTCGGCGCCGACATTGCCGGCGACTCCGTTGCCCACTCGATACTGGACGCTGAATTGCGTGCCGGACGTGGGCCGCATTCCGTTCTGGCCGTCGCCAAAACGGAGATAGGCCGTGCCGTCGGCCTCGACTTCCACGACGAATTCTTTCGCGCGCGGGTCGCTGGCGAGCAGATCCCGCCGCGGCAGCCACGCCCCCTCTTCGAGATGGATCGACGGCAGCACCTGCTCCATCGTCCAGCGAAACGCCGCCGCGGCTGAGGCCTGCGGGTCAAAGGGAACACGCAGAGTTTGTAGCTCACCATCGACCCATTGCGAAACGGTGACCGTGGCCGCCTGCGTCAACGGTCGGTTGTGCAATGACGGGCGGAAACGGGGCAACGTCTGCAGACGCTTCCGTTGGCGTTCGGCTTTCTTGTCATCGCAGCGGCAAGCGGACTGGGCCGCGACACGCAGCAGACGAGGATCGGGCGGCGGCACCGGGTCCAAGACCTCGGCGACGGTCTGTCCGTGGTCCGCCAGCACGATGTTTCCCCAGGCCACGCTGACATCGTCCAGCCGCGCTCCGCCGTGCTCGGCGTCGGCCACGGCCGACAGGCACAACGGGAACGGCAAGGCGTCGTCGTCGCCCCATTCAATTTCCACGTAGGCTTCCCCGGTCAAAGTGTCCTTGACGAGCGGCCCGGCCGTTCGGCTGATTTCCTTCCCCTTCAGAAAAACGGCGTTCGCCTCCGGGCTGACGCGCGTGAGGCGGACGGCGTGGCGATGACCGGGAGCCGCGTCTTCGCGCTGGCCCGTCCGGGGGCCTAATCGCTCCTCGAACACGAGCACGTCGCCGACTCGCAGCCGCAAGCGCTCCGCGGGATTCTCGTGGTCGCGGAAAACGGCGCGCGTCGCGTGCTTGGGCAAACAACATGCTGCGTTGCCCCAGGTGTAGAAATGGAGTTCGTTGTGGGCGCGAAACAACAGTGCGTCGTGCAGCGATTCGAACACGACAGGCCGCGTTGCGATCGCTTGTTCGTACGCACGCGAATTCGGCTGCAGCCGCTGCGGTTGACCGGTGACGCGGGACAGCAACGGAGTGCCTTTCGGCAGTGTCACATCGTCCGCGCTCACTTGCACCTGGACCCAGGCGCGGGCGTTCGCGCCGTCGTGCATGAAATAATCGACCAGCCGCGCATGTCGCCGCACCGAGACGCGCCGGCGGGCCGTGCCAAGGTACGCTTCGGTGGCCACCGCGTCCTGCTGGTAGCTGAGGTGATCGCCCACAAAAGCCAGCAGTTCGACCAGTGCGACGCCCATGTCGGCCGGGTTACGTTCCTTCCATTGCGGCAGTAGCACCGACATGCGGTCGAGCATCAATTGCCGGAAGCTGGCGTAATCCTTCGCCAGATAATTGATGTCCGGCGTCGAACGTGGTTCGGGTGGACAAACACACGTCGTCTGGCAATCAAAATCCGACGCGCATTCGACCTTGAACGAAAAATCCACCGCCGACAACAGCGGATCAAGGTGCGGCACATTAACCAGTTCCAGCGTGTACTGCGAGAAGTCGCCGACGCCGTTGGCGGATTCTCCGTCGTCGTCCACGGTGACGACCAACGTATCGCCATCCTTGGCGACCGTGACGACACGAATCGACGTGATGCGTTCGCCGCCGGTGATCGTGACGTTGTCCACGCCGACACCCGACGGCACGCTGCTCTTGCCCACGCTGTCCGTCGGTACGAAGTGGATTCGGAGTTGCTGCTGATCCGACTCGACTTCTAGATAATCGATGCCCAGCAGCGTCTCGTGTTTGCCGACGGCTGCGCGCCGCCGGTCGTCGCAGCAAAAGTAAATCATGGCGCGCCTCCTCCGCGAACGAACTGGGTCGTCTGCGTTTGCTGCGTGCGGCGAACCGTGTACCGCACCAGGACGCGAAGCGTGGCGTCTTCGCTCTGCACGTCGACCGCGTCCACCTGGATCAGGTCGCCGAGCCACTGTTGCAGCGCACCTTGCACCGTGAACTGCGTGGCCGCCGCCAGCACGTCGCCGTTGGGGGCGAAGACAAGCCCCATCACGCCGCTGCCGAACGTCGGCCGGTTGACCCGCTCGCCGGGCGAAGTGAACAACACCTGTTCGATCAGGTCGCGAATATGCTGTTCGTCCGCGGCGTCGCCCGTGCGCCCGTGGCCGTCGAAGTGATAGGGAAATGCGACGTTCATTGGGCTTTCACGCGGATTTGAGTGACGAGGATGTTCACGCCCGTTCCATTCGGCGCACAGACGGCCTGGCTGTCTTGCAGCAAGAGCGGCAGTTCGCCCGAACGTACTCGCGTCGCGGCGGTGACCCATTGTGCCGTGACGCACGGCATCGGCACGACGCCCGCCACAAATGGGCATCCCGCGACCAGCCACGGATTCGGCTGCTGCACGGTCATCTGGCTGGAAACTTTCACGCGCGGGTTGGGCACGGTGGCCTGGGCCTGCCCGCCGTGCAGGCAGAGTACCGTCGCGCCTTGATGGAGAAGGAAACCGGGCATGGTATTGTGATCTCGTTCTAAACTCGCCGCGATATTAATTGAATCACTTTCAGCGCTATTAACTAAATGACTTCCAACGCTCCGTTGTTCACGTTCACCTGCGGACCCTGCATCATCGTGATCTTGGCCCCAAGACCGTTGTCGATCTCGATGCCTTCCGCCGTGAGCTTGATCTTCTGTCCGCTGGCCGATTCCAACGTGATCCCGCCGAGGCCGGGCGTGTCGTCGAGCGTGATGCTATGGCCGCCAGCGGTGATCATCATGACTTTCTTGTGCGGTGGCGGCGGCGACAGCAACTTCGGCGGCATCTCCGCGTGGGAGCCGAACCAGCAGCCCGACCAGATCGGGTAGTCCGGGTCGCCGTGTTCGAACTCGATCCACACACCCGCGCCCACCGACGGCACCGCGAAGAATCCCGCCCCATTTCCCCCGAACGGCGCACAGGGCAGCGCCCAGCCGCTCTCCTGATCCCCCGTCACGTCCGGCACTCTGGCCCGCACGCGACCCGTCATGAGCGGATCGTTGTTGTCGGTCACTACACCGCGATACTTGCCATAAAAAGTCTTGTTCATGGTCTGACCACCGGCAGCAAGGCTACCGTTCCCTCGCGGCTGATTTTGAATTTCTGCGTGAAGTGGCCACGCTCCAGGATGTGCGTCACCCGGCGCACGTAGTAGTTGCCGTTATAGGATAGCCCGACACCCCGCACGCCGACCAATCTTCGCGCCCGCAGCACGCTGCCATAGCGCACGACGTCCAGTTCGCCCTCCCCGGTCACCGCTTCCGGTGCCAGCGTCACGGCGGCGACAACCGCGGCCGCGGCCTGCGCCGGGTTTTGGTTCGCCG
>CAZFLF010000097.1:0-11646 GCA_964519825.1 uncultured Pirellulaceae bacterium
GAGGCTCCTGCCGAGCTGGAACCCAACGTTCCAGCTCGGCAGGAGCCTCGCCCTCCCGATGACATCCCGCATTCCACAATTGACAGACCACTAGCTCGGCTTGCGGTTAAACGATTGGCTCAAGCCGTCACGAACAACCATAGTGCCAGGATCGAGCAGAGATTGAGCAGCAGATGGAGCACGATGCAGGGCACGATGCGGTGCGTGCGTTGGAAAAGATAGCCCAAACCGAGCGCGAAAACGAAGAGCGGAATCGGGTCGGGACCATGCGACCAATGAGATAGCGCGAAGAAGAGTGAGCTAACGATGATCGCGGTCGGTCGTGGCTGGAATTCGCTCGACGGTTTCGTGCCTCCCGCTCCCATCAGTTCCGTTTCTTGGGAACCAATCTCCGTTGGTGTTGCGCTCAAGTATGGATTCACCTGCTGTGATGCGGTCGGTGATGCCGGTGAGGACGGCAAGTCGGCCTGGGATCCGCCGCCGGAGTTTGGAGGAGTACCAGGTTGCCGCTCGATTTGTTGACGGCCCCCAAAAACGAGAACGTCCGTGTGCTCGCGATTTGTGGCGAACATTCGCTCCAACCAGCCTTGCAGCAACACACGGAACAAGAACTCTTCCGCGAGCGGCGCAACGATAATGGCCGCAAAGGTGGCGACCGCAAAAAACTCCGGGTCGGGATTCTTCTTCAGCAGCTCAATCAGCGGGTGCTTCGACTCGACAAATTGCGTCAGCAGCAATTGCAAGCCGTACACGATCGGGGCGAGCATGGCGAAGGCTTTCATCCCCAACACGACGTCGCCGACGAGGTGCTGCGAATTCCAACCAAGTTCCGCCAAGGTCACACGGTGCCGGATCCACAAAGCGGCTATGACCAGCAGGCAAATCGCCAGCGTTGCAACTCCTCCGATGAGAAGCAGTGGTTTTTGTGCGGCTGGATCCAGCGAATTCGGATCGTTGCCCGGCGCTAATTCGACGATGGATTGTCCAACGACGGCGGCTGTGAGGTTGATCGTCAGCCATAGTCCGACCGTAATCGCCAGATCCAACAATCCCCACGGTGCTGCGGGGCGCGCGACGGCCGGGATCAGCGGCTTGCCGGCTCGCCACTGTTGAAACGCGGCGACCCAGAGAACAAAGCTGGCGATCACGATCCCGCCGGCAACGGCGAAAGCGATTCTTTCAGCCAGCGAGAGCTTGACCAACCTGACGATGGCGAACAGGATCCCGGCGGCAACAGCCAAAGCGATCGACGGCATGGCCGGTCATTCCCGAAAACTTCCGGCAGCGGCCAAGACATACACCGCGCCAGAATAGACCGTCGAGAGGATCGCGGCCCACACCGATGCCAGAAGAGTCCAGTCCAGCCAGGAGGGGCGCGGCGTCTGCTCGTACCACAAAGCGACGAGACTGACCGACACGGCCACGCACTGCAAGACCATTTTAAGCTTGCCGGACATCGAGGCGGAAAAGTCGCCGCCGCTTTGCTCAATGAACGACCGCAACGCGGTAACAAGAATCTCCCGCGCCACTACCAGCACCGCCATCCATGCCCGGATTCCGGACTGCGGTTCAGCAGCCAGAAAAATAAACGACCCGCAAATGATGATCTTGTCGACGAACGGATCAAAAATGCGGCCAAGCTTGGTGACCTGGCCGTATTTGCGGGCGTAGTAGCCATCAATCCAATCGGTCGATGCCGCAATCACGAAGGTGATCATGGCAGCGGCGTGCCAGCGAAGACCAATCAGGGTGAAGACGACCACGGACAAAACCAACCTTGCCAAGGTCAGTTGATTCGGGACGTTCATGACTTTATGCGGGATCGCGTCGGTTAATTCTTCAGTTGTCGGCGTCATAGGGGAGACCACTGGTAGGACTACGGGAAGTCGGTCACAAATCTGACGCGGAAGGGGGTTACGCGGCAAGTGGTCGAAGCCGCAAGGCTGGCAATTGACTTGTTTGTACCCACACCGACCACCGGGACTTTACAGACCGAATCGAGGCCATTAGTCTGCTCGCCACACGCTGAATCGGAGCGGGATCGTCAGGCGCACGATTCGTTTTTAATATCGCTAGACGGTCGAACTGGATCGGAAACGCCGGCCTTCAAGTCTGTGTGATGCGTTCTGTTGCAGCTCGGAATGTTGCATCGAGCGACCGCTGGCGGCGGACGTGCACGAACAGTGTGGCTCCGTGTTGATTGGCGTATTGCGAAGTCCCTGGCCAAGTGGCGCCAACCGGTTGACAGTCACAGTTTTGTCACAGCTACGGGTGCAAACATGCGACATCGTTTTCTCTTGGCTTTAGCGTTTTTTGCGCTGGCCGCTGGCTCCGTTTGGATCGATCCTCTGCAAGCGCAGGAGGGGACGGCTGACTTAGCCGCCCAGATCAAGACGCTGGAATCCAAAATCAACGACGCCACGCTGGCGGGCAACAACGCTTGGATGTTGACTTCTTCGGCTTTGGTGCTGTTCATGACCGCACCGGGATTGGCCATGTTTTACAGCGGACTTGTTCGGCGAAAAAACGTATTAAGCGTGATCATGCAGTGCATTTTTCTGATGGCAATCATGACGGTATTGTGGGGAGTCGTGGGGTACTCCCTGGCATTCGGCGGTAGTGACAATCCGTACATCGGCAATTTGGACCATATGTTTATGCAGGGTGTGGGTCGGTTTTGGAACGGTTCGGAGCCCGTGACACCCATGTACGATTCCAACAACCCGACACTGCCGTTGCTGACTCACATGCTGTTCCAAGGCATGTTCTTTATCATCACTCCGGCTTTAATTTGTGGAGCGTTCGCGGAGCGAATGAAGTTCAGTGCGATGGTCGTGTTTTCGCTATTGTGGGGTGTGTTGGTTTACTGCCCGTTGTGTCATTGGGTGTGGGACGGTGGCATCTTGGCTTACCGCTCGCCGTCGGCGGCAACCCATAGTTTTGGCGGCGCGTTGGACTTTGCCGGTGGAACGGTCGTGCATATCAGTTCCGGCGTCTCGGCGTTGATCTGTGCTTTGGTTATTGGACGGCGATTGGGATTCGGCAGCGAGCCGATGCCTCCGCACAATTTGACGTACACCACGCTTGGCGCGTCGATGTTGTGGGTCGGTTGGTTTGGCTTCAACGCCGGGAGTGAACTCGCTTCGGATGGGCTCGCGGCCAGCGCCTTCACCGCCACGCATTTTTCCGCGGCGGCGGGTGCAATCGTCTGGGCGGGGATCGAGTGGTACCTTCACGGCAAACCGAGTGCGCTAGGCGCCAGTTCGGGGGCGGTGGCGGGGTTAGTCTGTATTACTCCCGCGTCAGGGTATGTGGGACCGATGTCGTCGTTGTTCATGGGCGCGGCGGCGGGAGCCGTCTGCTTTGTGGCTTGTACGACCCTCAAATCCAAATACAAGTACGACGATGCGCTCGATGCATTCGGCGTCCACGGCATCGGCGGGACGCTGGGAGCGATCCTCACCGGCGTGTTTGCGACGCGAGCCGTTGCCGACAAGGTTCTCGTATCGAAGGGGGAACCAGTGGGGCTGATCGACGGCAATCCAAACTTGATCCTGGGCCAATTGGCGGCCTCGGCCGTGACTTGGGTCCTAGCGGCAGTCGTCACCTTGGTGTTGCTCAAGGTGCTGGACGCCACGATGGGCCTGCGTGCCTCGCAGGAAGATGAAGTACGCGGCCTGGACCTGAGCCAGCACGGGGAAGAAGGTTACATCCAACTGTAAACCAGTCCAGGTCGCGGTACACTATTCAGCGTTCGCGTGGTGCGCCGATGCGCGCCGGGCGAACGAATTTCGACCAGGAGTCACCGCATGAAAAAAGTTGAAGCGATTGTGCGTCATTTCAAGCTCGAAGACGTCAAGAACGCGTTGCACGAGCAAGGTATTCGTGGCATGACGGTCACGGAGGTGCGCGGGTTCGGCCGCCAGAAGGGACACACGGAAATGTACCGCGGCACGGAATACACCGTCGATTTCGTCCCCAAGGTGAAAATCGAAGTTGTCTGTTCCGACGGCAATCTCCAAACTGTCGTTGACACGATTTTGCGCTCCGCGCAAACCGGTCAGATTGGCGACGGCAAGATTTTTGTCAGCAACCTCGAAAACTCGATCCGCATTCGGACGGGTGAGACGGGAGAAGAAGCGTTGTGATTCGGCCGAGCCGCCGAGTTTGGACTCGCGAAAAATCCATGGATCCGTATAGACTGGCACGCCGTGGGTCTTCGACGGGCGTGGAGCTACTGGACCATCCCCTTGCTACAGCGTCAGGGCGTGCCACTCAGAACATGAACTTACTCAACGTATATCTTTGCGAGTTGTTCATCCGGACTCGCCTCGCTGCTCGTTGACGTTGCGCATGCGCGCGGTGGTGTTCGCCGATGTCTTCGACTCTCCGCCTTCGCTCCGAGGTACTTGCCGCGCGGGAAATGCTGGCGGAGGGTCGGCGTAAGCTCCGTGTGCAGCACGATACCGGTTCGCCAGGGATCCAAGTCTGCACGCGGCTGACGGACCTGGTCGATACCGTACTGCTCGATTTATATCAGTCGGCGTTGGCGGACTCCGCCGCCGGAATGGAATCGTTGGTGGCACTCGTGCCGCATGGCGGCTTTGGTCGCCGCGACGTCGCCCCGTTTTCCGATGTCGACCTGATGTTCTTGCACGCGGGAGGCGCCGAGCGGAAAGTTAGCGCCTTCGTTCAACGCTTGAACCAGGACATCGTGGACGCAGGTTTGAGCCTCGGTTCGTCCTTTCGCACGCCGGAATATGCCTGCAGCGCCGCCCTGAAGGACGCAACTATTTTCACATCGCTGTGCGAAGCCCGATTTCTTGGCGGGGATTCGCAATTGTTTGCCAGATTCCTCGAACTGTTTCGCCATCGAGCTCAACGCCGCACGGCGAGTCTGATCCATCAAATCGAACGTGCTCGCCTGGAAGAACGGCAGCAGTACGGCGAAACGACTTACCTGTTGCAACCCAATGTGAAACGATCCCGGGGCGGACTGCGCGACCTGCAATTACTGCGATGGGTCGGCTTCGCCCGGTACGGCGAATCGGAGCCAGAGAACCTGGTGCGCGCCGGCGTGCTGGCGCGCGATGAACGGCGGCAATTGATTGCGGCTCATGAATTCCTGCTGCGTTTGCGGAATGAGATGCACTTTCACGCCGGTAGTTCGCAGGATCTGCTGGACAAAACGGAGCAGCTTCGACTGGCGGAACGTTACGGCTATCAGACCGATGGGACGCTGATCCCCGTTGAACGGTTCATGCGTGATTACATCGAGCACACGAACGACGTGCGCTACATCGTCGCACACTTCGTGAACGCCGCGAAACAACGACACAGCGTTTTGAACTGGATCGGGAACATCTTCAGCCACCAGGTCGAAGGGGACTTTCGCGTGACTCGCAAAGAAATCCGAGCGACCCGGCGCGGAATGCAGAAGGTCCGCGGAGACTTGGTGCAGGTGTTGCGGTTGATGGATCTCGCAAACCGCTATGACGTTCGGATCGACCATCCGACCTGGCAAGCCATTCGCGAGACGATGTCCAATCGGCCAGACATCAAATTGTCGCCGGAGGCAGCTGAGCGGTTCCTCGCATTGATGTCTCTGCCGGCGCGGTTGGGCAACCTGTTGCGGCGGCTGCACGAGTTGCGTGTGCTCGAGCAGATCGTCCCGCCAATGGCCCACGCACGCGGGTTGATGCAATTCAACGAATACCACAAATACACGGTCGATGAACACTCGATCCGCGCCGTCGAGGCGGCTACCGATTTTGTGAAGGACAATTCGACGTTGGGCGAAGTCTATCGTTCCCTGAAAGACAAGCGTTTGCTCCACCTGACGCTACTCATGCACGATCTGGGCAAGGGATATCCTGGCGACCACAGCACCGTCGGCAAGACACTGGCAGCACAAACCGCTGCGCACCTCGGATTGAATCAGCGCGAAACGGAGACTCTGTGTTACCTAATTGAGAAGCACCTTTTGATGTCGCATCTGTCGCAGCGACGTGACATTCATGATGTGGACGTCGTGGTGCAATTCGCGGTCGATGTGGGCTCGTTGGAAGTCCTGCAAATGTTGTACGTGCTCACTTGCGCCGACCTAATGGCTGTCGGACCCGGCGTGCTCAATGGCTGGAAACGAGACTTGCTGGCACAACTCTACCTTCATGCTCGGGATTGCCTAGCGGGAGACGGTGCGGCCACGGGATTCGACGAGCGGTTGGCTCAGCGGCGCCAAGAGGTCCGCGCGTGCGTGCGGGATGATGCCCATGCCGATTGGTGGATGGGGCAACTCGCCGGCCTGCCGCGCGGGTATTTATTCAGCGCGCCACCTCAGCAGGTGGCTGACGAACTCGCGAGATTGCGGTCGCTGTCGCATGACGACGCATTCGCCTGGGGGCGATGGCTCCCCGATCGCAATGCCATGGAATATAACGTGGGAGCGTATGAAGAGATTACGCCGGGAATCTTTCATAAGCTGACGGGCGTGCTGACCAGCAAGCGAATGCAAATCCTTTCGGCGGCAATCCACACTCTTACCGGTAATTTGGTGCTCGACCGTTTCTATGTCAGCGACCTCGATTTCGCCGGCGAGCCACCGCGCACACGCATTGATGATGTCGCCGCGGCACTGGTCGCGACGCTCAAAGACAAGTCCGGCCGGCAACCGACCTTTACTAAAGTCTGGAAGCCTGGCACGGCGGCGCCGGTACCGGAGCAAGTGCGGCTGCCCACCCAGGTCCGTGTTGACAACAGTTCCTCCGATCGGTTTACCATTCTTGACGTGTTCGCACACGACCGATTGGGACTGCTCTACACGATTACACGGACAATCTTCGAGCTCGGCCTGTCCGTGCATGTCGCCAAGATCGGCACGCATCTGGACCAGGTTGTCGACGTGTTTTACGTAACCGACCAGTCCGGAAGGAAACTGTTTGACGAGGCCCAGATAGCCATGCTGCGGGAAACCATCAAACGGGCCATCGATCAGCCAGCCACTGTCTGACGTGCACGGAATTCCTAACCTTGGTCATTGGGATTTGGTCATTTCTACTTCAGTTGTTCCCAAGGAACGTCAGACTGCCCCGCGCACGCGTTTGCGGCACGGGCCAAGACAAAAAGCAGATCACTGAGGCGATTCAGGTACTTCACAATATTGTCGGAGACGTGTGCGTCCGTCGACTGACGCAGAACTACGACGCGGCGTTCGGCACGGCGGCAAACCGTGCGGGCCAAGTGAATCGCGGCGGCGGCAGGCGAGCCTCCCGGCAAGATGAACTGCGTCAGGGGGGGCAATGTCGCCTCGAACTGGTCGATCGCCTGTTCCAATGCCGCAATGTGCGATTCGCCGATCCGAATCATGCCAAGTCTTTCTGGGGCGGGAGTCGCCAGTTCCGCTCCCACCACGAACAGTTCGTGCTGAACGCGTGCCAGCACTGAGCCGATTTCCGTCGGTGGCTGTTCGGCTCGACCCCATCCCAGTACCGCGTTCAACTCGTCAACCGTGCCATAGGCTTCGATCCGCGGATCGGCTTTGGAAACGCGCGGGCCGGCGAATAAGCCAGTCTCGCCCGAGTCGCCGGTCTTCGTATAAATCTTCATGCGATACCTTTCCCCGGAGAGACGAGCCCGTGAATGACTTCGTATAATGCCAATCCGACCGTTGGCCGAATACGTTGTGCGGCCCGTTATCCTAACGTAGCGACACGCAGCTCGTGTGTCCCACCCCAGCAGCTTCGAACAAGCGGAGGAACCGACATCGTGATTCGCCCCCAGTCCTATGCCGCCCTAGGATGTCTATTGCTTTGCCGCTTCGTCGCCGGCGACGAGCCGTCCGCGGTCGAGAAACAATTCCTAACCAACGTGCGCCAAGTTACCGCCGGATTCGAACGGGCCGGAGAAGGATACTTTTCTCCCGATGCGCGGACCATCGTGTACCAGGCGTATCCTGCCGGCTATCCCTTTTATCAGATCTATACGCAGCCGCTGGCAGGCGGGAAGCCCAAGTTGATCAGCACCGGTCGCGGCCGAACGACGTGCAGTTATTTTTCTCCGGATGGCAAACGACTGCTGTTTGCGTCCAGCCACCTCGATCCGCGGCTAGAACAGACCGAAGCCGATGCCAAACGTCAGTCAGAAGAAGACAAAAAGTCCGGAAAACGCCGGCGATACCAGTGGGACTTCGATCCCTTCATGGACATTTTTGAAGGGGATCTGGACGGAAAGAACCTCCGACGGCTGACGGATACGAAAGGCTATGACGCTGAAGGGGCGTACTCCCAAGACGGTAAATTAATCGCGTTCTGCAGCGATCGAGACGGTGATGCTGATATTTACGTGATGAACGTTGACGGCTCGGAGACCAGGCAATTAACCAACTCACCCGGATATGATGGCGGCCCGTTCATTTCGCCGAATGGACAGTGGATTGTCTTCCGCAGCGATCGCAAGAAAGCCGAATACCTGCAGATCTATGTCATCGGGATCGATGGCCAAAACGAAACCGCGCTGACCGATACCAACGGAGTAAATTGGGGACCGTATTGGCACCCTACGCAGCCGTTTTTGATTTGGTCGGGAGCGGATCATTCGGATCCGAACGCCCGGCCAAATTACGATCTGTGGCTGGCGCGATATGAAGTCAACGGCGGCAGATTCCAACTAGGCGAATCGCAGCGAGTGACCGATTTCTCGGGCGCAGACATACTGCCCGTTTTTTCTCCTGACGGGAAGCAGTTGATGTGGACGAGCACGCGCGGCGCGGACCACACCAGCCAGCTCTTTCTCGCCGACTTCCGTTTGCCGGAGTAACGCCGGTCCATGAAAGAAGTCAAATCGTGTGGCGTATTCGTAATACGCCGCGAACCTGCGTTGTCATTCCTGCTGATGAGGCACGCGTCCCGCTGGGATCTGCCCAAGGGACATGTTGATGCCGGCGAGTCAGATTTGGAATGCGCGCTGCGTGAGCTGCGCGAAGAGACAGGCATTTGCCCGGAGGATATTGAACTGGACGACCGGTTTCAGTTTGTCACCTGCTATCAAGTGGCCAACGAGCGAGGGACCGGGCAGCCCGTCAACAAGTCACTGCGAATCTATCTGGGTTGGCTCAAACGCGAGGTTCCGATCCAGCCGTCCGAGCATTTGGGGTTTGAATGGTTCAAGTGGCAGCCGCCGCACCACATTCAGGCTTCGACGATCGATCCACTATTGGCCGCCGTGGAATCGCATCTTGCCAATGGCTAACCCGCGGTAATCACGAGCGATATCGACGCCGGAAGGATGTCTCACGCAAAGACGCCAAGGCGCAAAGGAAGAGGAAGCCATTGTTGCCCTTTGCGTCTTGGCGCCTTCGCGTGAGCCCTCTTAGACCAACTGGTCCAACTCCTCAACCAATTCTGCGAATCGCGCCAAGGCCGTGTCCACAGCAGCCGGCTGTTCCATATCGACTCCAGCTTCGCGAAGAAGGTCGAGCGGATACTGGGAACTACCTCCTCGTAGAAAATTCAGGTAGTCGGATAATTCGCGTTCGCCGCCGTTCAATACTCGTTCGCTCAACGCAATCGCCGCCGAGAGCCCTGTAGCGTATTTGTAGACATAGAATGCGCGGTAAAAGTGCGGAATGCGAAAGCACTCCAGCGACAATTCCGGGTCGATGACGAATTCCGGACCGAAGTAGGCTTCGAGTAGTTTCCGATAAATGTCCTGGAACGCTTGCACCGTGAGCGGCTCGCCCGACTCGGTCATTTCATGAGTGATTTTCTCAAACTCGGCGAACATCGTCTGGCGGAGGATCGTACCGCGGATGCCGTCGATTTCGCGGTTGATGAGATAGGCTCGTTCGCGGTCGCTTTTGGCCCGGCTCATCAGGTACTTGCTGAGCAGTTGCTCGTTGAACGTACTCGCCACCTCGGCTACGAAGATGACGTAGTCGTAGTACTCGAAGGGCTGCGAACGGGCGGAATGCCAGGTGTGCATGGAGTGCCCCGCCTCATGGGCCAGGGTGAAAACATCGTCGAGTACCTCCGATTTGAAGTTCATCAAGATATACGGCTCGCCGCAGTACGACCCGGAACTGAATGCGCCGCTCTGTTTCCCTTGATTGGGATAGCGATCACACCAACGTCCCAATAATCCTTTTTCAAGAGCCTCGCAATATTCACTACCCAACGGTTCCAACGCGGCAACGACCGCCTTCACGGCCTGATTCCACGTGTGCTTCATTTCGAGCTCGGAAAGAATCGGCACATACGTGTCATAGTGATGGATTTCCTTAAGCTTCATCTTGCGGCGTCGCACGTCGTAATATCGATGTACGGCAGGAAGATTGCGTCTCACCGAGGCGACGAGGTTATCGTAAACGGAACGCGGAACGTTGTCCGGAAACAACGCCGCCGTAAGCGATCCGTCATAGCCTCGCGCCTTGGCGTAGTAAGCGTCCTTCTGGATCGATCCGCTGAGCGTCGCAGCCAAGGTGTTCTGGTGAGCGGCGAACTGTGCGTAATATTGATGAAATGCCATTTGTCGCACCGCCCGCTTCGGCGAATGCAGGAACTGGATGAAGCTGGAATTACTCAACTCGAAATGCTCGCCCCGTTCGTTTTTGACCAGCCCGAATCGCAGATCCGCGTCGAGTAGCTGCCGAAACGCTTTGCTGGCGGCTTGCGCCATTTCACCTTGCATCGCCAGGAGTTCTTCTTCTTTTTTACCCAGCGTGTGCTTCTTGAATCGGAGAATGCGTTCCAGGAGCAACTTGTAATGCCGCAATTCCTTGGCTGCGAAATAGGTTTTCATCTTGGCCGCGGGAATCGCCATGATCTCCGGCCGGATAAAACTTGCCGCCTGGGCCGCACGTGTCGCCACGTTTTGGAATCGACCAAGCATCCGCTGGTATTCACTGTTGGCCTGATCCTCGGTCGTCTTCAAATAGGCATAGGAACCCAGTCGCTCGCCAAGTTGCTCCAAGGAACTGTCAAACTTAATGCATGCCGCCAGCGTTGAGGCACGTGCACCCAACCGTCCCCGATACTTGTCGTACCCTGCGAGTTGTTTTTCGTATTTCTGAAAGCCCGTTTCCCATTCCCGATCGTTGGCAAACAAACTTGCCAAGTCCCAAGTATCGGCGACCTTCACCGCCTTGCGATTGGCCAAAGTTACAACCTTAGATGAACTCATGGCTTTTCTTCCTAGAAGAGATTCCGTTTGCGACGAGCTGACAGCAGTAGGATGGGCGTTCCTGCCACCGTCATGTTTTAAGTTTGGGTTTGGAGATCGGACCGGGACGGGCAGAACTGCCCATCTTAAGGGTACGTTTTTTCCCGCACTTGGTCTAATTACTCGTTGAACTGCCCCTTAATTGTGCGCTGTGTGACCTCCCACACTGATTCCAAATGTCGGAGATAATCCGCTGGCGCTAGCAACTTGCCTCCATCGCCAGCCATCTCGAACAGCCAGCCAGCGCCGTATTTGTCGACATTGATTGCGGATGGATCCTTCAGCAGTTCGGTATTGAATTGGAGAAGCGTTCCGGCGATCGGAGCGAACAGGGCGCTCTCCGCCTTCTTGCTCTCGATGTTACCGATTTCTTGTCGCTCGCCAAGCGTAGTACCGGCGTCAACCGACCATTCCAGGAAGTACACATCCTGC
>CAZFLF010000098.1:0-11643 GCA_964519825.1 uncultured Pirellulaceae bacterium
AGGAAGGTATTAATAGTCACGAACCGCACACCCGCCTCGACCAATCGCCGCGCGAGTAAACAACATTGTCCGAAACGAGTCATGCCGTATCGCTCGCGGACTTCCTTGGGCTCCTTAGCCAGATCGAATGCATCGCGAGCCTGCGGGCTGGTCATCATACGGTAGGCCGCCTGAAAGTTATCGTCGAGCAGCTTGGCGTTTTCGGTGGCTTCAAAATTCTTCAGCGTGGCATCGACCACTTCCCGCATGCGGCGGCGACGATCGAGTCGAACGTCGCCGATCTGCTGCGGCGGGAGCAGGTCAGGGACTTTGAAATTTGGTTGAGACGGATCGGCCATGAGCGCGAACGGATCGTGAGCCTTGCCCAAAAAACCGCCAGCTTGTCCGTTCGGCAGATTCCCGCCGCCGCGCCCCATCGTCTCAGGCAGCACGACAAACGGCGGCAAGTCGGTCTTGCGGCCGCGCAAGTACGCAACGGCGGCGCCGACATGCGGCGTGTTGATTCCACCCTGGAACTGCCGGCCGGTTTGCACCATCTGCCAACCAGCGTCATGGACCGCCGCGCCGGTGTGATAACAAGAGCGGACGAGCGAGAACTTGTCGGCGATCAACGCGTGGCGAGGAAAGATCTCTGAGATTTGGAATTCGGACGATTTGGTTGCGATCGGCTGGAACGGACCGCGAATTTCCGCCGGTGCGTCCGGCTTCATATCAAAAGTGTCGACGTGACTGGGCGCGCCCAGGTTGAAAATCATGATGCACGACCGGTCGTCCTTTTTCTTATCAATCGCACCGGCTTCCTTCGCGGCCAGATACTGGGGCCAGGTCAGGCCGATCGCGCCGAGCGCTCCGACCTGCATGAAGTCGCGTCGAGTCAGGCCATTGCAGGTGTGGGTGGAACCCCGTCCGGTGAGGGTGAGCATGCGTTTTCTCCCAGCATTTACTTCATGGATGGACGGAGATCAGACACTCCCATCTCCAAAAAGACGACGTTGACTCCGTTTTCAACGTCCGCGGTTCCTGAGCTACGACTCGTTCGCGGCGATCGAGTCGCACCGAAGTTTGAGGCTAACACAGACCCTCTAAAACGTCAACGAATGCCGCGAGCGGGAAGCAATACTGTTTGAGACAATGTCTAGGGAAAATAGACAAGCACACGGCCGCAATCACAGCATGGCACGCGCCCGACTGTTGCTTGGTCCTCATTTTCCTGCCCGCCAATCTTCCTGCCCATAACTTAGACTTCCGCTTCGTTAGCGCTTCATGATTCTGAACGCGCAATTTGAACCCCAGCCTTCCTTGACCGCCAATTGGATGTAGAGCATGGCGAATGGTTCGAGGTATCGGGCGATCTTGAGTGGCCCGGCGTCGACGGGATCGAAATCCAGTTCTGCAGCAAGATCCCGGACGACGGATTTCGCGTCCGCGTCGTCGCCGCAATAGAACATTGTCGCCCGTTGGTCACCGAAGATCGGATTGGCCATGATCGCTGCGCTGACGTTGTTGAACGACTTCACCACTCGGGCACCGGGTGCCCATTCTGCGAAACGCTCGGCGGCCGACGTCGAGTGGCCCAAGTCCAATCCGGTGAAATCGGCCGTCAGCGGATTGGTGCAATCGATGAAGATCTTGAAGGCGAGCGAGCCGACCTGTCCGAGAATCGACCTCGCAACAGGCCACGGGGCCGCATAGACGACAATATCGCTTTCCGCTGCTGCTTCGTGCAGCGTGGTCGCCGTGGCATTTGCGCCAGACTGGGCCAGCAGTTTGACGACTTTTTCCGCGTGCGGGTCGCGAGAACCGAAGACAACCTGGTGTCCACGCTGTGCCCAGCGGCGTCCCAACGTCCCTCCCACGCGGCCAGTCCCCAAAACGGCGATCTTCACGGCATTGTTCCTATCCCGGAGTGAGGTAGATTTGCTCAACGGCCTCATCTTGGGCCAACTCCGTAATCCCAGCAAGCCCGCCCAGCCGCATGGAATCCCCATCGCCGATAACTTCCCGTCGCTCCTGGCCGCGCCGTCTGCTGAATCGCATGGAGGTCGACAAGGCGGTCTTCTTTTCCGTTTTGCTGCGAGTCTGGCAACTGGTCGCCGGACTCGCCACGGCATTGCTGATGACGATCTTCTTTTCGCCGAAGGTGCAAGGTTACTACTACACATTTGCCAGTCTGGTGGCACTGCAGACGTTCTTTGAACTGGGCTTCAACCTGGTCGTGGTCAACGTGTGCAGCCATGAATGGGTCAAGCTGCGGCTCACAAAAGGGGTCATCGTCGGAGACGAACGAGCAAGATCGCGATTGATCAGCATCGGACGACTGTTGTGGAGCTGGTATGCGGTGGCGGCTGTTCTGTTCGTATTGATTGTTGGTTTCGTGGGATCGGCGTTCATCGGCGAAAAACGCGATCCAAGCATCGCTTGGCAGCAGCCGTGGTTCGCGCTCGTGTTAATCTCCGGAGGACTGTTAGCTGCCGTACCTTGGCATGCCGTATTGGAAGGTTGCAACCAGGTTGTGCCGATCAGCATCTATCGACTGGTCCAGGCAGTGGTGACCAGCATTGCGGTTTGGTGGACGATGGCGGAGGGAGGAGAGTTGTGGACCGCGGTTGCCGCGTCGGCCGCACGATTATTGTGTGACGTTGCATTCCTGGGAGGTTGGTATGGCCGGTTCTTTCGCAACTTCCTGCAGCGATCGGCCGGTGAGTCGGTCGCCTGGCGCACCGAAATCTGGCCGTTGCAGTGGCGGATCGGCATCCTCGGAGTATTCGCGTACTTCGCCTTTTTTCTCTTCACGCCCGTCATGTTCCACTATCACGGCGAGGAAGTTGCCGGACAGATGGGGCTGACATGGACCGTGGTGACGGCAATCCAAGCCGCGGCGTTAGCATGGGTACTAACACGCGGTCCGCGATTCGGAATGCTGATCAGCGCCGGCGAATTCGACGAATTGGACCGAATATTCTTTCGTCTGACTGCTTTTGCCGTCGCGGCGTATGTGGGTGCGGCGAGCGCCTTCTGGCTGCTGTTGGTCGGAATGAACCACTTCAACGTACGGCTGGCGGAGCGGTTGCTGCCCGAGCTACCTACCGCGCTGTTTCTCGCTGGCGCGCTGGCACAACTAGTCGCAGCGTGCCAAGCAATTTACTTACGCGCTCATAAACGAGAGCCGTTCCTGATCACCGGCGCAGTGACGTGCGTGTTGTTGGGGCTGGGCATTTGGCTCTGCGGTCGGCGATTCGGGCCGACAGGCGCCGCTGCAGTGTTTCTGGCGGTCAACGCGTTGGTCACGCTTCCCGCTCACAGTTGGATCATGCGTCTGGCGCGGCGGGAATGGCGAGTTGAGCCTGACGTGGCGCGCGGTGCCTGAAGGCCCCCATCACTCTCTCACCCTCACACTCTCACACGGGTGCGAGGGTGCGCGGGTGCGCGAGTGTGAGGGTGTGAGAGAGGGAACTACGTCTGCTTTCCGGCGTCTTGCAAGCCGCGGACAACGCAATCTCTCGCTGCTGCGGCGTCGAGTTCCACGGCAACTTCCATGTTCACCCGCCATAGTGATTTGGAGCGGCGATCGAAGACTGTCGCTCCTTTGGTCAACGCGCCGCGCGTTTCGACGTCGCCAGCCATTTCACGCAACTCGAACAGTTCCGGCTGCAAGGCCGCCAGCAAACCGATCGCGCCATGCATTCGAATACTTTCCAGTCCTAACTCCTGATGATGAGCGCGGAAAGAAAACGGGAGGATCTTCCGCAGCAAACGGCCAGCTCGAGTTTCCTCGCCAGGCAGTTCATCGAGCAGGGATAGTGAAAACGGAACCTGTTGTGTCACGTCGAGCGGGATCAGCGATTTGGTGGTGAGCGAACGGAACACGGTACGCGCGCTGGCCGGATCGCCATACATATTGAACTCGGCCGCGGGAGTCACATTACCACCCGCCGAAACGCTTCCCCCGACGATGATGATCCGGCCGATCAAGTTGGCCATTTCGGGGTCGCGCTTGAGCGCATTCGCCAAGTTCGTCAATGGCCCCAGACACACGACCGTGACCTCATCCGGCGCGGCCCGAACCTCGTCGCAGATCAGTTTGTCAGACAGATACTGCTGATGATGCCGAGCGATTTCAAACCCGGCGTTGCCGAGTCCGTCTTGGCCGTTTAGGGAAGTTCCGTCGACCGCGGGCACATCGTCCATGGAGGTCGCCGTGCCGATCCGCGGAAACCGGGGCGGATCCAGTTGATCGACGATCGCCTGCGCGTTACGACTCGCTTTTTCCGCGGTAACATTGCCTGCTACAGCGGTTACGGCGACAACATCCAAACGTGGGTCAAACAACGACAAGCATAACGCCATAGCGTCGTCGATCCCGGGATCGCAGTCGATGATCACCTTCCTGGCCATGCGCGGTGATTCTTTTCCCTGAGCTAGCGGTGTGGAAACATCAACTTGGCATCCATGAGATGACGCTTCAGTCAAGGGCGTCCGCAGTATAAGATTCACGACCCGGCCGAACAAGCAGCACCATCGCGTCCTCCCGATGAACAATCACGAAATCACCACGTTGGTCGGCCGCGTTTCCGGCGGCGAAGATTTGTCTCAAGCTGTAATGACCTCCGTGGTCGACTCCGTCATGCGGGGTGAATGGAACGACCAGCAGATTCAACTGCTGCTCAATGCGCTGCGTGTGAAGGAGGAGACGGTCGAAGAGATCGCCGGAGCTGCAGCAGCGATGCGCCGGCACATGACCCCGATTCGCTCGCGGCGGACTGGTGTCATCGATACGTGCGGCACGGGTGGCGACGGGTCTGGGACTTTCAACATCAGTACCGCCGCGGCGATCGTCACGGCCGCCGCGGGTGTCCCGGTGGCCAAGCATGGCAATCGCAATATCAGCAGCAAGTCGGGTTCGGCTAACGTGCTGGCGGAACTCGAGGTCAATATCGAAGCGTCGGTGTCAATCGTTGAGCGCTGTTTGGACGAACTCGGGATCTGTTTTTGCTTTGCACCGTCGTTACATCCCGCGATGAAACATGTCGCGACAGCCCGGAGGACGCTTGGCGTCCCGACGATCTTCAATTTGCTCGGCCCACTCTGTAATCCCGCGTCCGCACAGTTCCAATTGCTGGGTGTGGGCAAACCGCATCTGCGGCAGAAGCTGTCGACCGCACTGTCGTTGCTCGGTGCCCGGCGTGCGGTCGTGGTATCGGGCGACGACGGACTCGACGAAGTCACGCTCAGTGGACCGACCCGCGTGACGCTGGTCGTTGGCGATTCGCTGCGTGAATTGACGTGGACTCCGGCTGATTTTGGCCTCGCCGAGGGGGACAAGTCGAGCATGCTCGTCGATGGTCCAGCCGCCAGTGCGGCGATCATCCGCGACATTTTGGCCGGTCGATCGGGTCCATCGCGGGAGATCGTTGTGCTCAACGCTGCAGCGGCTTTGTGGACCGCCGGCGTTAGCGAGTCGTTACCAGAATGTGCTCGCCGCGCGGCGGACGCCATCGACTCCGGAGCCGCCCGCACGCTGCTCAACCGGCTGGCCGAGGTCAGCCGCGCATGATGAGCCGAGCCATCTTGTCGATCGTATTGCTGGTCTCATGTGCCCACGCCATGGTCCACATGTACGAGCAATCGCTTCCGAGCGTGGAACAACGGATCGCGGGTGATTTCTATCCCTCAGATCCCGCACGAGGTAAAGAATTCACCGGACAACTCTCGAATATCTGGCGCTTGATGTGGGGGGTCGGCGGGGTGCTCGCCGGATGGTTAGTTGACCGCTGCGGCAGTCGCCGCATGCTCGCACTGTACCTGCTGGGTTGCGCCGGCACCGCGGCGCTGGCGGCTAGTTCCGTGACCCAGTCCGGCCTCTATACCGCGATGCTGCTGAGCGGCGGTTTCGCCGCGATCTATCACCCCGCTGGGCTGACTCTGATCTCGCACGAAACGAATCCTCTAAACCGCGCTCGAGCACAAGGCATCCACGGGGTATTCGGTTCGCTGGGAATCGGGCTGGCGCCGCTGATGGTCGGAATCTTATTCTCGCTGGACTATACCTGGCGGCAAGTCTATGGAGTGCTCGCGGTGCCGGGTCTCTTTTTGGGACTGGTTTTTGTTGCGCAGTCGCTCCGGCTTACAGATTCCGTCGCACGCCCCATCGACAGTAGCGACGATCGCGAGCGGGCTGATTGGCGTTCGTTTTGTGTGTTGACGCTCGTCGCGTCGGCACAAGGCTTTACCTATTCGGCGGTGACCAGTTTCCTCCCGCGATATATCAGTGGCGGCCTGGCCACGGTACATCCCGATGCGCACGGCAGCCTCAGCAATTACTTATCCGCCGGCGTGTTGTTCATCGGATGTTTCGGACAGTATTTCGCAGGTCGCATCGGCCGATCCTCAGCGCTCGAGATACAGCTGACGTGCATCGCGTCCGGCAGTGCCCCCTTCCTGGCTTGGATGGCGGTCGCGCAAGGCTGGTCCCGGCCCGCCGCTGCGGCGTGTTGGACGCTGGTCCATTTCATGCACCAGCCGATCTACAACACGCTGATTGCTAAATACACGCCACGGAAACAGCGCGGAATGTTCTACGGAGTAAGCTTCGCGATGGGACAAGGCGTCGGAAGTTTCGGAGCCGGCTTCGCCGGGCACTTTCAAAGCGACGCGTTGGTCTACGGAGTCCAGGCTCTCATTGCCGGACTTGGCGGCTTGGCCGGCCTAGCCCTGTGGTGGTGGAATCAAACTCCACGAGCGACGTCGGAAGATGTGCGCTGAGGAGAAGATCTGAGTACGGAGTACTGGGTACGGAGTACTGGGTACGGAGTGCCTGTACCCCGTGCCCCGGCGCCACCCATGTCCTGACTGCGCCCTCCGTACCCCCGTACTCCGTACCCGGTACTCCCGTACTCCGTACTGCCTATCCCTCGCTGGCGGGTGGCGCGTCCTGTGGCGGCGGTGGCAGCGAGTCCTGCAACCACTCGTAGGGGACTGCAGGGGGCAGGGGCAAGTTTTCGCCCTGCGCGCGTTCAATCTGATCGATTGGAATGTCGACCCACCTGCCGTTCTCGTCGAGCACCATGATTCCTAGATCGCGGAGCAACGCCACGCGAGAGGCTTCATAGTTCAACCATACGCTCATGAAGTTGTTCTGGGTATTGCGGAGATCGGAAAGCGCAGTAAGCAGACTCAACGCCGCGGTCGGTCCGAACTGGACTGCGGCTTGACCGGGCAGCGGTGGCGGAACCGGTTCATTCAGATCCTCCTGCGTCAGGTCGACGCGGCGGATCGAGATTGCCATGGCGCGACGCTGGATTTCCAGGTTGGTTTGCAGCTGCACCAGACGCCGCAAACTCGACCGCAGTGATTGGTGGATCGAGTCGCGGAACTGGATGAATTGGCGACGATCCTGCTGATACGAGATCAGCGCGCTGCGGTAGTTGTTCCGTTCCAACAGCCGCGTAAACGGCGCGTCAAACTGAATGCCGGCTTGCAGAGCGCCCGTCTGGCCGCGGAAATCGAGCGGATTGTCGCGAAAAGTGCGGACATCGCCGCTGAAGACGACGTTGAGATTGGATTGCAAGGCATCGGCGTTGAAGGCGATCAATCGCCACGTGTCAACGACGGCCGCGAGGTTATTCATATAGTCCAGCCGGTTGGATTGCGCGATCAAAAACGCTTCATCCGAGCTGAGTTCAATCGGCTCAATGGTCACCGTTTCGAGCCGGGTACGGGCCTGCACTAGTGTCAGTTCTTGTGTGAGCTTCAGGAGATCGGTAAGCAGAATCACGATCTCGCGTACAACGGCAACTTTGGTCTCTTCCTTCAATTCGGCCTGCATCGTTTCCAACCGCTGTACCAGTCCAGCGAATCGTGACTTGAGTTCGTCGTAGGCCGTCTGCAAGCGTTCTCGTTCGGAGTCGAACGAGCTAATTTCATCCGGCGACATGCCTCTCTCACGCTGGGGTACTCGATCTGCAAGTAACTCCAGATCCCTCTGGACGGTCTCGAAGTGGCTACTGATTCCGTCACGCCGGGTGTGGATCTCGGTCATGATTTTCTGGATCTGTCCAAGCTCTGGTGGCTCAGGAAGTTGCCCAACTTCGAACTGCAAGTCGCCAATACTGTCTTTCAGTACTGTCAGCGGAGGGTCAACGAATTGGAACTGTTTGATCATGCTGTCGTCGAGGCTCACAGGCAGATTTGGCGGCAGGCCGAGGGTGCCAATCAGGTAAGATTCGACGGAAGTCTGAAAGTCGTTTTGAGACTGCAGCAGGTTCGCTTTCTCGGTTTCGATGCTCTGGCGGAATTGATCGACCTGATTCAGGTCGATCACGCCGGCCTGAAGATGCGCTTCGAGCAGCGACACGGTACGCAGCTGACGATTGAGGCTGTCCTGGGTATTGCGGATTTGTTGCAGTTGTTGCAACAGGCCGATGAAACCACCCACGGTGCCGGCGCCGCCTCCTGCGAAACCCGTCGTGCCACCACCGGCGCCGCCGGCACCGCCCCCCAATCCTCCGCGCCCAAATCCAGTCGCTTCGCCTACGCCGCCAAGTCCTCCCGATCCTTGCCCGGTGAATCCGGTCAAGCCGGTTCCGCCAAAGAAACCACCCCGTCGTTGGGCACCCGTAACACCCGACTGTCCAATCGCGACCTGAGTGTAAAATCCCTGACGGTAGCGTTGGAACGCACGCAAGTTGGACAGCATAGCGCGCTCGACGATCGTCAATTGTTCGAGCGCTATGTCGCGGCCAGCCTGGCGGAGCAGCGGCTGAACCAGGCTAAAGTTGATGATCGACGTGGCCTGATTCGTGTCCGGGCCGGCAAATTGCCAGACGAATGAATTGGCAATCCCGACCAGCAATGTTCCTGCGGTTGCGAAGCGGCGATTCCATTGCAAATTATTGTCGACGCGTACCGTGTTCGTCTCGCCGCCGGGATTCCGCAACTGTCCATTGTGTGTGATCGTCGCGTCGGAGCCGGCGAAGAACTGCGTGTCAAGCCGGAACCGTTCGGCACTAACGTCGAGTGCCGACAGGTACAGCGTTTCCAATTGACCTTGATAACTCGGTGAATGGATGTAGGCCAGCTGCAACGCCGAATCGACGGTCAATCTCACCTCACCGGCTTCGGTCAGATCGGCATAACCGCCGAGTTGCTCGTACCAATCTGGGTTCTCGATCTCAAGTCGGTCTCCGTTGTCGTGCCAGTGTTTCCACCCTTTCATGCCGTACACCGAGTGCATGTATTGGTGCGTGTAGGGATCATCCTGGGGCATCGGCGGTCGGTCGGGATGAAACGGATCGAAATACCGGCTTCGCGGGTCCATGTAGACATCAAGATTCGGCAAGGCCCATCTCGGGTCGATCGATTTCTCTTGCACGATGACGTTCACGGCCTGATCGGCCTGATTGCGGTAGAATTCGCGGCGTTTGTACAAGCGATTCTGGCAACCGGTGCCGACTACGACCAACACTCCCAGAATCGTCAGGGATAATCGCCGAGCTCGGGGTCTGTCCATCACGCTACCGCTCCCGTCAATAATTCCGACTGGCATGAATGCGCGGGAATGTCACCGCGAAGGCGTCATGCCTGCTATATCGACAAGAATCGAAACAACGAAGATGCCGGCATGAGCGGTCTTGGCGGTTACCAGGGTGAATCAGTGAGGCGCGTGTTCTACTAATGACGATCGCGGTAAGTTTGCAGCGCTCCTGAATGGCGCGGGCGGAATTACCGGTACTAATAGATTGGCCGACAAACTCGACCCGGCCGGCAGGGATTACCAGATCGGAATACTTAAATCTTCCTGTCCTGCATCTTCCTGTCAGAGATACTCACAAACGACAGGAAAATGCCGGACAGGAAAACAAACCGTTGGAATGGCGAATTGCGACATCGCGGCCAATGCCGTACAACTGCGGGCGAGGTGGCGATCCCCGATCACTTTTCCGAGGAATTCAACATGTCCTGCTACCGCCCATTATGCTTGAGCCGTTTCTACCAATTGATTTTGTGCCTGGCCTGTCTGTGTGGTTTTACCAGGGACTTGCCTGGCGAGGATTTGCGCGAAACGACTTCGCTGAAATATGCCCCGGCCGACGCCTCGTTTTATTCCGCGATGCTGCGTAACCGGGAACAGGTTGAAATCTTCCTGGAAAGCAACGCGTACAAAAAAATGCGCAACTTGCCCCTCTTCACGTTCGGACTTGCCATGCTCGAAGGTCAGTGGCAAAACGCCGAGCGCGAGGAGGTTCGAATGGCGAAGGAGCTGTGGGAGCGGGAGGAGAATCAGCAGCTTGCGCGGGTCTTGTTGGATGCTGTTTCGCAGGAAATCTTCGTCTACGGCGACGCCAGCTTCGTGGAGTTGCTCAAGCTCGGTCAGGAGTTTCAGCGAACGGCCCGCGCCGCCCAGCTACGCGCGGCGCGGAACGCCGAAAATGACGAGGACGCCAAGCAACAACTAATGAAGTCCATCCTGGAAAAGCTGGCACAAGTTAAGGCTCCGGCCACGATCGTCGGCTTTCGGGTAACCGATCCCGACGCGGCGGAGGCTCAAATTAGCCGACTGGAGAAGCATCTCGGGGAAGCTTTCGCGCAGCACCCTGAACTGCAACGCTTGCAGGACCGTTTAACTCGCGAGAAGATTGGCGACGCTTCATTCCTGACGCTGCCGATCGACGGATCGTTAATTCCCTGGGATGAACTTCCAGAAGCAGCACGCGAGCAATTCGATGAGCGGCTGCGTGACGCGATTACCAAGTTAAAGCTGACAATCAGCCTCGGCGTGAAAGACGGCTACCTCCTGTTATCCATTGGCGAATCACTGGAACACGTTAAGCGGATGGGACAAGGCAAGCTGTTGATCGACCGGCCGGAAATGACTGCGTTGCGCAAGCATGCGGACCGGCGTATCGTGAACATTGGATACGCCAGCCACAATTTCATGGAACAAGCGAATTCTGTCTCCGGCCAGCTCGACGACCTCGTCTCCACGGCCGAAACCCTATTGCCGTTGGCCGGACTAGGGGAGCAAGACACCACGACGGTGTTAACCGACGTGCGGGGGCTTGCTGATGAGTTGAAAGGGCTTATTCCCAAGCCCGGAGCGGCCTCGTCGTTCACGTTCCTTACCGATCGTGGGTTCGAGGGATTCAGCTACAGCTGGGGAGAGAACAAATCGCTCGACGGTTCGCAAAAGCTGGATATCCTCGATCATGTTGGAGGTGATCCAATCGCGTTCTTCGCCGCGCGCGGCAAATACTCACCTGATGGTTACGATTGGTGCGTCAAATGGCTGGGCAAAGCTTGGCGCCATGCCGAGCACAACGTCGTTTCGAGACTCAGTGACGAAGAGCGGCAACGGTTTGATCAGATTCGCGAGCATGCACTGCCGTTGTTGGAGCGATTCGACAAGGCGACTCGCGACGACCTGATCCCGGCGCTGCGTGACGGTCAAGCGGCGCTCGTGCTCGACGCAAAAGCCAGCAGCAAGCAGTGGCACCGCGAGCTTCCATCAACCCGTATTCCGTTGCCGATGCTGGAAATCGCCATGGTTTACGGAGTGAGTGATCAGGCGGCGCTCAAACGAGCCGCAGCCGAGTTTTTTGCGATTACGCACGACGCGGTCTCGCCGGGGCGGGAGTTCACGATCTC